>JBARUM010000775.1:0-3363 GCA_049645725.1 Maribacter sp. | reverse complement strand
ACCCGAGCTGCGGTTATACTTTTTGGACATGATTCAAGGAAGTTCAATGGGAGTGCTTTTTTGAAGATCGGAAAATTCGGGGAAACCAGTTCAGATTTACTAGCACAAGATGTTATCGAAGGTAATGCCTTTGAATTGGCTGACAGAACGATCGAGGTACTTGACAAGAAATATATTATACGTAATGTCGGTTACGAAGGACTGCAACGTGTTGAGACCCCAGAATATCCATATGAAGCCATTCGGGAGATGTTGTTCAACGCCATCGTCCATAGGGTCTATGAATCCACGCCGATTACGGTAAGGATGTACGAGGATAGAATGGAGGTATGGAATTTCGGGGAGCTTCCACGACAACTGAACCCTGAAGCTTTAAGAGAAAAGCACGATTCTTTTCCAAGAAATAAACTCCTTGCCGATGTGTTCTATAAAGGTGGTCATATCGAAGCTTGGGGGCGAGGCACTATAAAAATAATTCAGGAGTGCAAGAAACACGGTCTGGTAGAACCTTTGATCGAGGAAAGAAGCGGAGGTGTTTCCGTTACATTGTTTAAAGAGATTTATAATGAAACCTATCTGTCCAGATTGGATATCAACGATAGACAAAAAGAGGCTATTCGGATCGCGAGAAAAGTTGGCTATGTCACGAACAGCGAATATCGGGCATTATTCGATATTACCGATAGAACTGCCCTACGGGACATAGAAGAACTAATCGCTATGTCGATTTTAAAGAAAGAGGGAGCTGGAAGAAGCACTCAATATAGTATCGACGTACATGGCTATAAAGGGAGGTAGAAAGCATAAAATGTCGGGATTCATGTCAGGATTAATCCCCTATATACTGGGGATTTCCGTAAAAATGTCGGGATTTATGTCGGGATTATCCTTAGAAGTATAAAATGAATTTCTATTTTCCATTATTTACCAGATAATGGAGGCTTTTCTTTCTTCCCCCTATCCACAAAAAGCGCCCTTCAGGGCGCAAAATTCCCTGCCCAAAGGCACCTTTGTGGATTCTAAAACGAAAGCCCCATACCCTTGTTTTTCTTTTTGAGTTTCGTAAAATCCGTGAACTCGTCCTTGAAACCGTTGAACATCTCTTCCGAGCTACTACTACTTCCCAATAACGAACTGATGGCATAAACGCCTTTCCGTAACAGTCTATTTTGTTCGACATTCGTTCTCCGTGCCACCAATTCGTTTATACTTTTCTCAAGCCCATTGTCCATATGATGCTGTACGATCTCCCGGTGCAGGTTCGGGTAGGCTTTTTCGCTTGTCAGCATAAATGTGGCCCTATCGTAAATGCCCCTTTCCATGAGATGCCCCGCCCATAGATTCTTTAGGTTGTTCCTGCCCTCTTCAACAAGGGTGATGATGACGGGTTGCTGTTCTTTCAACGCTTCGGTCAAATCGGGTATTGAACTCAAATAATGACTAGTTCTTTTCGGCAATGGGCAACTTGTTTTGTTGTCCGTATAAATGGATTTGACCTCGAATCCATTTTCTCCTTTTGCAAAATAGAATCCCTTGGCATTGAAAAGTGCGATATAGTCCTTCGGGGATTTTTCGAACGGGGCGTGCATTCGTTCCGCATGTTGCACATAGGAAGCCAGAGCGACTTTTTCATATTGCTTTTTGTAAACCGGATTCATTTTTTCATAAAGATTCGGAAATATCATCGGCAGGAAAATGGCGGATGCGGTCAGCTTGGAACTGTTTTCGGAGGACTGCTCCGATAAAATTTCGAGCATCAGATGGTTTTGACGGACGAATCCCGTGGATACGTATTTCTCCATATTCTCTGGTAAAGGCAAGTATCCCAAAGGAACGGGGACGGTATGCCTGTTGGAATTGGTAAAGGACAATTGGTTATCATGATACTTTACGCCCAAGGATTGGAACAATGGACGAACGCTTCCTTGCTTGGTGCCTAATTCGAAAACACCTTTTCTCAATACGTTACCAATGAGCTTGAATTTGTTTTCCAAAGTTTCCTTTTCCTTTTTCGTTTCCAGTTCGTACAACCTTTCCCTGACAATCGGAAAGGCATTTTCTACCGCTTTCCTGAATTCCGTCCTTTGATTTCTTGGAATATAACGTTCCAAGAAATTATGCTTTTTCGAAGCCGTCAAGCTAGGAACGATGTCTTCGAATTTCATGGTCATGATATGTTCCGATAGCATTCCGTTCTGTTTAGAGGATTTCAGATAGGATGTGGTCAATGCCTCTTTTATCGTTTTTTGGATTTCCAATTTGAACTGTTTGCTGTCGGTATCGATTTTCGTGGGTTCGTTGCCGTTCCCGAAAATATCCAAACGGTTCTGCATTCGGATGTTTTTGCCAAGTTCCTTTGCCCTGAAAACATATCTTGATTTGTCATAGATGGTAAAACCTTCGATAACGTCCTCCTTTTTGTCCAGTTTTATGTCGATGTCCTGATATCCTTTGACTACATCTTCTAGGTCATGCGGATGGATAGGTTGAAAAAGGTCATAGGTGGTCTCGATCTGTTTCAGCAGGCGTTTCCGGTGCATCGGCAACAGCTTCGATTTGGAATGGGTCTCGAAGACCTTTTGCAGTTTCGGGCCGCTTAGCCCTCGGTGTACCGTGGAGCCGTTGATGAACCTTGTTCGATACCCTTTTTGATTGTTCAGTCCGTAAGCCACACCAATCCTTCCCGTTTCGCTCTTGGTCTGTTTTATTTCGATATGATAAGGCTTGACAAGCTTTGCAAGTTCCTCGAAACTCCGCACCTTGTATTTCTGGTTGATGCCGTTCAATACATCCTGTAGATAATACTTCGTTCCTTTTTCCGCATCCATTCCAAATTGTAAATCTGGCAATCGGTATATCGGCAGTTGCCTTTCTTGTTTGGTGCTTGGCGATGGGGATAGGTCATACTTTCTTTCTAAATATTGATGGGTAGCGATGTTCCTCTGGTAGCTGTTGAAGATTCCTAGTACCTTTCCGTTTTCTTTTACGTTTGTCGTTACGATATGGACATGCTCATGCTTGGTATCGTTGTGCCTGACCACTACATAAGGTTGTTCGCCGTAGCCCATATTGTCCATATATTCTTTGGAGATTTTAAGGAAAATTTTATCGTCAAGATGTTCCCCATAGGGAAGGTTCAGGCTAATGTGGGCATAGCGGTTCTTAGTAGCGTTGCGCTGTCCCTGAAAATGTAGTACGTTCCCGAAGAACTTCGGCGATATGCTTTGGGAAAATGTGTTGCCGTAACCGAGTATTTGCATACCTTCTTTTCCAAATACATAGTTCAATGTCCCCTTACAGGTTTCGCCATAAATAATCTGTCCTATCATCCCATTTATAATTCCATAGTAATTTCTATAAGTG
>JBARUM010000774.1:0-4223 GCA_049645725.1 Maribacter sp. | reverse complement strand
ACGTAGAATCAAGCGGAAACTATGAAACGTATGGCTACGCCGGATTTTTCGGGATTGCGATGGATTATCAAAGTCTAAACGACGGGATTATCCGTAAAGCATGCCCACCGATTGTATCCTCCGCATATACCGTTTCAGAAATTGCCCGAACGACTAAAAAAGAGGATCTAGTAGCCTACGAGAAGAAAGTCGAGATATCGCAATTTGTTGATTATTTTTTAAAACGAATGAAAAATATGTTACCGTCTGCCTTTGGTTATGTAGAAGGCTCGGGGTTGTTTTACGGACTATCTTTAATTGGCAGAACATTGTTGCCAAGGCGACTATATAAAGCGAGTAATCAGAAAGCGTCCAAAATGGAACAGGTGTGCCAACCCGATATCAATAAGGCCAACAACGATGATAAATTGCCACTAGGAATTCCATTGGAAGAGAAAGTTGGTATCGTCAAATCGGCATTTGCCCTTACAGGTTGGAAACAGTTTGCACCTTTGGTCATTTTTGCAGGTCATGGGAGTCATTCCGCAAATAATCCGTTTGGGTCGAGTTTGGATTGTGGTGCCTGCGCCGCAAGTCCTGGACGGCATAATGCACGAATGTTGGCGAAACTCGCAAATCTTCCTGAAGTTAGGAAAGCCTTGGCCGATAGCCACAATGTGATGATTCCAAATGACACGATTTTTATTGGCGCCGAACATAACACGACCACAGATGATATTACCCTGTTTGATTTGGAAGTGCCGGAATCCCATAGGTCATTGGTCCAAACCTTAAAAAAGAATCTATTAAAAGCACAGCGGACCGCAACTCACGATAGACTTGGTAATAATGGCAATAGCGTTGCTACAGCACAAAGAAAAGCGAATGATTGGGGAGAAACAAGACCAGAATGGGGGCTTGCAAAAAACGCCGGTTTCATAATTGGTCCAAGAAGCCTGACCAAAAATATCAACCTTGACAGCCGATGTTTCCTTCATTCCTACGATTGGGAATTGGACAATGAAGGTAAGTCATTGGAAGGCATTATGCAAGGGCCGATGGTCGTTACCCAGTGGATAAATAATCATTACTATTTCTCAACAATAGATAACGATACGTATGGTGGCGGTTCTAAAATTACACATAATGTCACGGGAAAGTTCGGTGTCGTACAGGGAAACGGAGGCGACCTTAAAATGGGTCTGCCGCTACAATCTCTTTTTGGCTCGGATGAAAATATGTACCATCAACCCTTGCGATTATCCGTTTCTATTCAAGCACCTCTCACTAGGGTGTCCAACATCCTATCTAAAAATGAGAATTTGAAAATGCTACTGGACAACGAATGGATTTATCTTCTGGTCATTGACCCAAAACAAAATAATGATATCTTCAGATATAGAAAATCGTTACAGTGGGAATCCGTATCCATGAATGCCACAAGTACAGGGATTTTAAAAAATAAGAAAACCAAATTAACCTCTAGTGAACTTGCCGTCTAAATCATATGATAGCAGTTTTTATTCCCTTATACATAATTATTACCATTGCCATAGGTTTTTGGGCATCTAAACGTGTAAAAACAACAACTGATTTTACATTGGCTGGGAAAAGCCTATCCACTTCCTTTGTTGGGGTTACCATTTTTGCCACATGGTTTGGTTCTAGCTTTGTTATGGGAAACCCAAGCTATTTTGTCACCAATGGTATTTCCTCTTTTGTGTCACTTATAATATCGGGCTTTGTTTGCCTTTTACTTGTAGGGTATTTTTATGCGAGGAAGTTATACGAAATGAATATTGTCACGGTGGGTGATTTTTTTCGCATACGGTATAACACAAAACTGGATTCAGCTGTTTCGGTCATCCTCATTTTTGCTTATCCCCATTGGATTGCCGCCCAATTTGTCGCCCTTGCTTATCTTTTTCAATCTGTTCTTGGAATTCAAGTGGATTATGGTATTTTGCTAGGGGCGGCCATTGTAGTTCTTTATACATACATCGGGGGTATGTGGGCCGTATCGTACACAGATATGCTACAAAGTATCCTGATAGTGATAGGGCTTATGTTTTTGCTTTTTGATATCCTCGACCAAACAGGAGGGGTTTCACCTTTGTTCGCCGGTAAACCAAGTTCCTTTTTTTCTCCATTTCCTCAAGAAGGTTTAGACAATTGGTCCGAATATACTGCGACCATTTTAGCAGTAATGTTAGGTGCAATTCCAGCACAAGAAGTTTACCAACGCATTTTTTCGGCAAAGTCAAAAAAGGCTGCCGTGCTTGGTTCGTATCTTGCCGCTTTCCTTATGTTATTTATTGCTAGTGTACCCATGCTAATTGCGCTAGGTGCCGCCCACATTCATCCAGAACTTATGATTATGAATAATGGTCAGGCGATTATACCAACCATGGTCTCTAAACATGCCGACATACCTTTACAGATTTTATTCTATGGGGCTTTGATTTCCGCCATACTCAGCACCTCCAGTGGAGCAATGCTGGCACCTGCCACAATAATTGGTGAAAACTTAATTAAGCCTAACCTTTCAAATCTAACCGATAAGAAATTGCTTCTTTTCACACGGTTAAGTGTAATATTGGTTGCTATGGTCTCTGCTTATTTTGCTTTTAGCGATATGGATATCGTCGCATTGGTAGTTGCTTCTCTAGCCCCATTGCTTGTATGCATATTCATACCTTTTACCTTTGGACTATTCTGGAAGAAATCCTCAGTTTTTGGAGCTTGGTCATCTATACTGATTGGTGGATCCGTTTGGTTTTTATGTTATTTATTTGAAACTCGAATCGATGCCACGATTTATGGACTGATAGCAAGCTGTTTGGCCATGGTCGTGGGTAGTCTTTTGCAACCTGATAGGCACGTGAAAAATAATGGATGAAAACTATACAGGCCGATACTAAAATTCTTTAGAGAAATCTGTCAGTGCTTTTTGTCCCAGAACTAACTTGCAATATACTCGCCCGAGATCCTCAGGAAAATTGTACTCGAAGTCATAAGTGTTGTGATAGGCGTTACAAGTCACTAGCTGAAATGAAGAATGTATTCAAAGTAGATGACGTCAAAATAAGTATAGTCTTAAATTCTGAATCTTTCGGAGATAGTAACATCTGACAACTCCGTGAACCAGAAGTTCTAAAACACTAATAATAGGTCATTGAAAAATCTAATCCTTGAAAGCTACCGTAGACTGGCGTTCCCTATTTACCATTAATTTGGTCACGTCCGGTCTTGAATAATGTCCCACAGGATCAAAATTTTGCCGCTCTTCATACACTCGATTAAAGTCCAAATCATTATAAATCAATCCCTCTTTGTGCAATACTGGTTCTACGATCCATTCTCCATCAGGCCCGGCAATACAGGAACCTCCATTGGCAAGGACATCTGACGATTCTAAAAGTATTTTATCCAAATGCGGTGTATTCTGTGGAAAGTCTGTTTTCTTCATTAATGATGAAACAGATATTACATAGCTCCGTGACTCCCTTGCTATAAAACGTGTAATATCTTTTGTGTTGTGATCGCTACCTGGCCATACAGCAATGTGCAGGTTTTCACCGAGCCCGTATAGCGCAGTTCGGGGCAACGGCATCCAGTTTTCCCAACAATTAAGGCCTCCAACGGTGAACTGTTTTAAGGGATGTACCTGTAATCCGTTTCCATCACCGGGTGCCCAAGTTAGTCTTTCGTCATATGTGGGCTGTAATTTTCTATGAACAGATTTTATCTCTCCTTCCGCATCAATATAGACCAAAGAACAGTAAATACTATGGCCACCACGGTCCTTGGCACGTTCCATTATGCCCAAATAAACGGCAATATTATTTTCCTTCGCTATTTTACATATGCCATCCAGCGCTCCGGTTTCGATCTGAACAGCATTGCGAACGTAATGAGCATGCAGTTCCTTGTTCGTTTTTAAATTCCATTTAGCCCCATTAGTCAAGGCCAACCAAAATGGATAACCGGGTAACAAGGCTTCTCCAAAAACAATCAACTCCGCTTTTTCCTTTGTGGCTTCCAGAATAGCAGCTTCAATCTTGTTGATTGTTGCCGCTTTGTCCAACCAAACAGGTGAAATCTGAGCCAAAGCTACTTTAAGAATATTATTCATTATAAAATTCGATTTAAAACTAAGTCAATATCTATCAATAAAATACTGAAAACACCAACTATTATTATAAGTTTAAGAATATTATGTAACCAAACATAATGCTTTTTAG
>JBARUM010000773.1:0-5018 GCA_049645725.1 Maribacter sp. | reverse complement strand
CAGAATACACAACGGAAACTTTGAAGTGGGTTTGGTCCGATGGTCCAGGTGCTCCAGACATACATGAAGATTTAGTATTACCGGACATGGATGTTATGGCCAAAACAGATACATCTTCAAATAATGAAGAGGCCTCAATGGAGGATAAAATGTCACTTGCGACCAAAACTGCGGAGGCCGGTAAATTACCAGAACAAGGTGCCATGTTCATCGGAGAAAAAGGCAGGTTATTATTACCACATTTTATGGAATTACCAAAAAAAATAGTCAATGGCGAATATATAGATATATCCAAAGAAATCACTGCCGTGGAAAAAGCCAATAATATGGGCAAGCCTATTCGCGATTATGCATCCGAAGGTCCAAAACACTATCATCAATTCGTTGATGCGTGTTTAGGCACAGACGAATGCACAGCACCCTTTTCTTATGCATCAAGATTAACGGAAACAATACTACTTGGAGTAATTGCCGGTAGGTTCCCGGGTAAGACCTTGCATTGGGATAGTAAAGGAGCTAAATTCTCTGAAGAAGAAGCCAATGCATTTCTCAAAGGCGATTACAGGAATTTTTAAAGATGAATTATAACGTATTGAGCTTATTCTTGTAGATGACAGTACAATATTTCCAAGCCACCCTAGGGTGGCTTTTTTATGATTATATTTAGTACATAGAACAAATATCTATCCAACGAACACTCTTCAACGCTATGCAAGACACTTTAGAAAATATATGCTGTAAATTTATACTAATGGGTAGTTTTCTACTCTTTTTTATATCCTGCAGTGAAAAGCAGAAACCATTAGTGCAAATTAAACCGCATAGCAATATTGTTCTAATAGGCAATAACTTAGGCTCAAGAATGCTTAATTACGGTTATTTTGAGACTGGCATGCACCTAAGACATCAAAAAGATTCTTTAATTATAAGAAATATGTGCGATGGTGGCGACACACCTGGTTTTAGACCACATTCGGCTAGAAATTCACCCTGGGCGTTTCCCAGCGCAGAAAAATACCAAACTGAACTAGCTAAGAATTCTGGAAGTGAGGGTGTTTTTCCTTCTCCTGACGAGTGGCTTTCAAATGTGAAGACAGATATCCTAATCGCTTTTTTCGGATATAACGAATCTTTCAACGGAGAAGATGGATTGGAAAATTTTAAAGAGGAACTGGACGCTTTTATAAACCATACTAAAAAGCAAAAATATAATGGTAAATCTGCTCCACAATTAGTCATCGTATCGCCTATATCCTTTGAAAACCTTTCCAAAGACGCTGACCTTCCGGATGGAAAAGTGGAAAATCAAAATCTTAGCATGTATACCACGGGAATGAAACTTGTTTGTGCGGATAATAAAGTTCCCTTCATTGATATGTACCAGATATCGTCCAATTGGTTTAAAGAGTCTAGTAATATGACCATTGACGGATCCCAATTAAGTCAAAAAGGTTATGAGAAATTCGCTTCACACCTTGTAAAGGAATTAACTGGGGATTTGTCCAATGCCCCGGATAATCACCGCAAAATGGTCAATGATGCCGTAAATGAGAAAAATTTCTTTTGGCACAATGATTATAAAATTCCAAATGGGGTTCATGTATATGGTCGACGACATGCTCCATTTGGGTCGGACAATTACCCTTTTGAAATACAAAAAACAAGGGAAATGACCGCTATTCGGGACACGGCAATTTGGGCCGTATTACAAGGACAAGACTATGCAATTGACCTAGTTGACAAAAGCACTGTCAAATTACCACCGGTTGAAACAAATTATAAGATGGAAGATACAGAAAATCCCGCCAACTATTTATATGGTGGGGAAGCGCTAAATTCTTTAACCGTTCCAAAAGGATATAAAGTAAATCTTTTTGCGTCTGAAAGTGAATTCCCGGATTTAGCAAATCCTGCGCAAATATCTTTTGATAACAAAGGTCGTTTGTGGGTAGCTACCCTACCCTCCTATCCCCATTACAAACCTGGAGACGCAAGGCCCAATGACAAGTTATTAATTTTGGAAGATACAGATAATGATGGCAAAGCGGATAAACAAACAGTATTTGCGGAAAACCTGCACCTACCTATAGGTTTTGAGTTTGCTCCAGAAGGTGTTTACCTGAGTCAAGGTACCGATCTAAAACTATATTCGGATACTGACGGGGATGATAAAGCGGATAAAGTAGAAATTATCCTAAGTGGGTTCGATGACCATGACACCCATCACGCGATATCTGCATTTTGTGCCGATCCTTCAGGAGCGTTTTATATGGCAGAAGGTGTTTTCCTCCATACCAACGTAGAAACTTCCTATGGCCCGGTTAGGGCGACAAATGGAGGTTTCTACCGGTATAACCCACAGCGAAAGAAATTGGACAGAGCGGTTCAGGTCAGTATTCCGAATCCTTGGGGAATTGCTTTTGATGAATGGGGTCAAGACTTTTTTCTGCATACTTCCGGCCCCACAACAAACTGGATGATGCCAAGTACGCTCAAATCTATTTATGGTATTGCATCTCCACTGACAGAAGATTTAATAGAAGAAGCGCATAGGGTAAGACCAACTTCCGGATTGGAATTCGTTTCCAGCAGACATTTTCCTGATAACGTACAAGGTGATATGATTTTAGCTAATTCCATCGGTTTCTTAGGCATGAAACAGCACCAAGTAATGGAAGATGGTACTGGTTTCAAGACAAAACATAGACAGGACTTGATAGTGGGAAACGATAAAAACTTTAGACCCGTAGAGATGGAATTTGCCCCAGACGGGTCGCTGTATGTTGTAGATTGGCACAATGTGCTTATTGGACATATGCAGCACAATGCAAGAGATCCTTTGAGAGATCATGCACATGGTAGAATATATAGAATTACCTACCCCAGTAGACCTTTGGTTGTTCCTGCAAAGGTTGACGGCGCTACAATTGATGAACTCTTGGATAATCTAAAATTACCGGAGTACAGATCCAGATACCGAACCCGAAGGGAACTAAGAGGTAGAAATTCTGAAGAAGTACTTTCAAAATTATCCCACTGGCTTAAGGATCTTGATAAAAGCGATGAAAATTATGAGCACCATAGATTGGAGGCGTTATGGGTAAGTTGGGGATTGAACGAAGTAAACGAAGAGTTAATCAAAGAAGTGCTACAATCCAAAGATTACAGAGCTAGAGCAGCGGCGGTGAGGGTTTTAAGGTATATGGGGCATCAATTGGAGAATGGTTTGGAGCTTCTAAAAACTGCGGCTAAAGATTCACATGGTCGAGTAAGGTTAGAGGCCATTACTGCCGCCTCTTGGATGGAAAAGAACCAAGGGATGCAAGTACTGGAAGTGGCTAAAAATCATCCCTTGGATAAGTGGATGGAAGCATCTTACAGTTTTGCCGAAACAAGATTGACCGGTACCTTTATGGAAGAAACCGAAAATAAATTAATAGCCTCACATCTTAAAGGTGAAGATTTAGAAGTATTTTCAAAAGGCAAAAAGATCTATGAGACCGAAGGGTATTGTATTACCTGCCATCAAGAAAGCGGGTCGGGCCTACAAGCTTCAGGATATCCTACCTTGGTTGATCAGCAATGGGTTACAGGTAGTGAGGAGAGATTGATAAAATTAGCTTTGAATGGTTTATATGGGCCAATGAGCGTAATGGGAAATCAATACGATGGTCAAGTGCCCATGATGCCCTTTAAGGACTTATTAAATGATGAGGAGATTGCTGCGGTATTAACTTACGTAAGAAATGCCTTTGGAAACAAAGCATCGGTAATTAGCCCTAAAAAGGTGAATGAAATCCGTGAGGCGACTAAAAACAAAAATGGATTTTATACTCCAGATGAATTATTACAACAACATCCTCTTGAATAATATAAGCTTATGAAAAATATTAAAAGTTCTTTTTTATGGTTCATGCTTGTCATTTTTGTTTGTGCCTGCGCAGATAACAAGAATAAAGAAAGTAAAAATGAGGGTGTAAATTTAGAAAAACCACTGCATGTTGTTTTTGTTACCGGTGATGAGGAATATCGCTCGGAGGAATCTATGCCCATGTTGGCCAAACTGGTCAAAAGAGAATTAAACGCAAAAGTCACCGTTTGTTATGCGTTAGATTCGATGGGAATTATCGACCCGAATAACACTAATCATATTTCTGATCTAGAAGCTCTTGAAACCGCCGATTTAATGGTAATTTTTACCCGATTTAGAACATTGCCCAAAAATGAACGGGCTTACATAACAGACTATGTAGAATCCGGCAAGCCAATTGTAGGATTTAGAACCGCCACACACACTTTCAAATACGAAAATGATTCAATTTTAACGTATTGGAACAATGAGTGGCCAACCAAAGTATTTGGTCAGCAGTGGATTACGCACCACGGACATTTTGATGACGGTAAATTTCCAGTAACGGATATCACCATAAATCAAGGTCAAGAGGATAATCCTATAATAAATGGTTTTAGCCCTTTTGTAGCTTATTCTTGGCTCTATCATGTTGATGGGGGCGATTGGAAATTATATGGTGACAGCCAGCCTATTCTAATGGGACATTCCACAAAATCGCAACATGAACTAGACGGTAATTTAGACAAGTTTCCTTTGGATAATCCCGTTGCTTGGACAAAAAGCTATACCGGCAGCTCCGGAATTAAGGCTCGAGTATTCTTTACCACTTTAGGTCATCCCTATGACTTCAAAATGCCAGTTGTAAGAAAAATTGCTTTAAATGGCATCTATTGGGCACTCGGAAAAGAAGGCGATATACCTAAAGATGGTTCTAATGTAACATTGGACGAAAAATTTGAACCTAACAACTCTGGGTTTGGTATGCGTTACAAGCCAAATAGGAAACCTCAGGCTATTGACTAGATCATATTAAAAGTATCCCAATTTGAATAGCACTGCTTCAAAAAATCCTATTTTTGAAAAAAATTATCTTGCGCACTATAATATCTAAACTATTTATACTCCTATTTTCTATATCCGTCTTTGGACAGGAAAAACCGGAAGA
>JBARUM010000772.1:0-7978 GCA_049645725.1 Maribacter sp. | reverse complement strand
GCTGTTAATAGCGCGTTAAATATTAGCCAGTTGCGTTATAAGGTTCGTTAATCCAGACATAGCTTAAGAATGTTGGTTTTAGGTATATAAAATCTGTATTTTTGCACGGATTTTAAAAAAGTGTAATATGTTATCCGTATCTAATTTATCGGTTCAGTTTGGTAAGAGAGTTTTGTTCGATGAGGTAAACGTGTCCTTCACTCAAGGCAACTGTTATGGTCTAATAGGTGCCAATGGTGCAGGAAAATCTACACTTTTGAAGATAATTGCAGGTCAAATGGATCCAACTTCTGGTCATGTACATCTGGAACCTGGCAAACGAATGTCCATTTTAGAACAAAACCATAACTCATCTGATGAGTTTACTGTTTTAGAGACCGTAGTTAAGGGAAATAAACCATTATATGAAATTAAAAAGGAGATTGATGCTCTTTATGCGGATTATAATGACAAAAATGCAGATAGAATAGGGGAATTGCAAGTCCAGTTTGAGGAGATGAATGGCTGGAACGCCGATAGCGATGCAGCTGCTTTGCTTTCTAACTTGGGCATCAACGAGGATTTACATTATACCTTAATGTCTGAAATGGATTCAAAATTAAAAGTTCGTGTTTTGCTGGCACAGGCTTTATTTGGTTCTCCTGACGTTTTAATTATGGACGAGCCTACCAACGATTTAGATTATGAAACCATAAGCTGGTTGGAAAATTTCCTTGCGGATTATGAAAATACCGTCATCGTTGTTTCGCATGATAGGCACTTTTTAGATACTGTATGTACGCATATTGGAGATATAGATTTTGGTAAACTCAATTTATATTCCGGCAACTATACGTTCTGGTATGAAAGCAGCCAACTAGCGGCTAGACAACGAGCTCAACAAAATAAGAAAGCCGAAGAAAAAGCAAAGGAGCTACAGGAGTTCATTATGCGTTTTAGTGCCAATGTGGCAAAGAGCAAACAGGCAACATCAAGAAAAAAAATGTTATCCAAACTTAAAGTGGATGATATAAGACCTTCTAGCAGAAGGTATCCTGCCATTATTTTTGATAGGGAAAGGGAGGCCGGTGATCAGATATTGAATGTAGAAAGTCTTGCGGCTTCTTCAGATGATGGTGATTTGCTCTTTGAAAATATAAATATCAACCTTGCAAAGGGTGACAAAGTTGCTCTGATTTCCAGGGATTCTAGGGCAACATCGGCTTTTTATGAAATTGTAAACGGAAATAGAAAGGCAGATAAAGGGTCCTTCCAATGGGGTGTAACTACCAACCAGTCCTATCTACCAGCTGATAATTCAGATTTCTTTGAACAGAACATTAACTTGGTCGATTGGCTTAGGCAATGGGCAAAAACCGAAGAAGAAAGAGAAGAAGTTTATATAAGAGGATTCTTAGGTAAAATGCTGTTCAGCGGCGAAGAGGCTCTTAAGAAATGTACCGTACTTTCCGGTGGAGAAAAAGTGAGATGTATGCTAAGTAGAATGATGATGCTTAGGGCCAACGTGCTAATGTTAGACGAACCTACCAATCACTTAGACTTGGAAAGTATAACCGCTTTTAACAATTCCCTTAAAAACTTTAAGGGAACCGTTCTTTTTACCACCCACGATCATGAGTTTGCCCAAACGGTAGCAAATAGGATAATAGAATTGACACCTAAAGGCAATATTGACCGTTATTCTACGTTTGACGAATATATGTCAGACAAGGCATTGAAGGAACAGCGGGGCAAAATGTATACTGTTCCTGTATAGTATAGTTTAACCCAAATCTGTACCTTATGAAAACCTACGCCTTCTTGGCCGGCATGTTGCCGGTGCTATTCCTATTATCTTGTAGTAAATCTAGTGTGGAACCCGCAGATGAGAGTGAAAATCCCATTGCCGCGGATTATTCCGTTTTATTACAAAATGCGTCTTTATTAACACAATCATTTATCAATTACAGCTCGGAAGGGTTAAAAATCAATGATGGTGAAAGTAATTTTCCAAACTTTTCAGTACCTAAGGTAAGTTATAGATCTGGTTCCAAACTTAGCCTTTATCATAAAAAGGGAGACTGCTTAGGTGAAATACTTATTTATGATTTTGAAGATAAATCTAAAATTGAACTCAACGTTTTTAATGATTTGAATCCATGCAATCTCACCATTACGGCTGTGGCGCATACAAATACCCAGGTTTTTCTATCCTATGTGATTGAATCGGAGGGTAAGAAGAGAAAATACTTTATTAGAACCATAGAACTAGAATCTGAAAATAAGGATTTTGTTGATTTAGAGATTCTAAAAAAACCAATTGAGTTGGTTCCAACAAACAATAGACTATTCATTTTAACTTTTGATGAAGATATAACGGATCAAAATGGCATTGGCGTTATAGATTTAGCCACGGGAATGCTGATCTATGAAATGAACTTAGGATTTGATGCAGGTAAAATCTTCGAAAACCCCAACGGTAATCTGATTATCAGTTACCCGGAACTGCATTCCACTTTAAATACAACTAGTTTGGAAGTGATGTATACTCAATATGGACCGGGAACAGAGCCTAATTTCATAGATACTGAATCGTTATCCTTTGATTTGGAAGGAAAAATGTATTATCAAATGAAAACCGAGGAGGGCGTGACACAAACGATTCCTGCCGTTTACGATTTTGAATCAAATACAGGAGTGCTGTATTATTTCGAGAATTTTTTGACCGATACTCAATTAACTGTAGAGTTTAGTGTCGCAGCGGCAACCGCTATACAATATGATGCCAAAAGTGATTTAATCCTTATTGGCTACAAAAAGTCTGGAACTCAAAATAAAGGAGGAATTATGAGGATAACGCCTTCACCAGATTTAACATTTGTAGATAATATTGATTTAGACGGAATACCATATGCTATTTATATAGAATAAATAGCTTTTGACCATCTTAATTATGCATTAAAGTATTTACTGTTCCAAATAGCAGGGTTAAAGTTTTTGCCCAAAGCAAACCCGTAAAAAATTACTACAGAAGCAATACATTTAAACATAAAGAAATAGATTATCCAAAATTCTACCGCCGAACTAGATTTTGAGAATAATCCAGATGGTACCATTAAGGTTGCCAAATAACTAATAAACAATACAAGAACCCCTAGATTCACTATATTTTTAAATGGCCACATAAATAATTTGCGCAAAGGGTGCAAGTCATTTCCCCATTGATGGATTAAATAAAAATATTCGTTCCCAATAGGTGCAAACAATAATGGATCATCTTTATCCTCTAATTTGAAAAGTTTTGAAGGAGCCATTATTTTGAACCCTTTTAGCTCAATACCATGCTCTTTTTCCATGGATTTGATTTTAGAGATAGCTTCTACCGGAACTTTTCCTTTAAAATATTTTGATTCCAAGAAGCGTAGACGATAATCAATACATATATTCTTGATTTCCTTAATATGGTATATCCTAGAGGTATCAAGGAGATCAAAATTAAGTGCATTTTCAGTTTTTCCCTTTCCCGAGGCTATTGTATTCTCTATCTTACTAGCTTTCTCAGTATCCTTGGCGAGGATTCTATAAACCTGCGCTATGGCATTTTGCTGTAATGCAATATCCTTTGACTTCTCGGAATTTAATTTTTCCCGAATATCGGTTTTTCGTAATAACATTTTCTTTTTTTTAGCATTTATCTCAAAGTTACTTAATAAACAAAAGCGCTGAAATTCTGTTTAACAATTATAAATGTTAATATTATGTTAATTAATTTGATCGGGTTAATATTTATTATGTTGGTTTAGCTTCGAATTGTATATTGTCGATGAAAGTATACCTTTCATCGATTACGAGAATTTTGCCCCAATAAACTATATATGAAAAACTGGACATCCCCCGTGTCCCTATGTCTTGTGCTTTTCTCCATGTTATGCGCAGCACAGGAAAGGACCTCTAGTACCGATTTGAATGCGCTTGTCTCACTTATGGATCCCGAGAAGTCCATTATGGGGAATACGGAAACTTCAAAAAAGCACAGCACTTTATTAAACGCGCTAAGAGCTACCGAGTTAGATGATGTTCTAGGTTATGATGGCCAGTTCACAGTATTTGCTCCTTCTAATCTAGCCTTTGAAAAACTTTCGAGGGCAACCGTGAATAGATTACTAGATCCGCGGAATAAAAAGGCGTTGCGTGCTATTCTTTCTTATCATATTATTGCTGGTAAACTTTCTGCCTCTAAAATTTTGAAAGCCATGTGCAGGGGCAATGGAAAAGCTACTTTTACCACCATACAAGGAAAAAAAATAACAGCCTCAATGAGCGGCATAGACATTATTCTTACCGATCCTCATGGCAATAGAGCCAAAATCGTTTTGGCGGATTCAAATCAGTGCAATGGAGTAATACATGAGATTGACAGCGTTTTTATGCCCGTTACAATGTAACTAGCGAAGTTCTGCGCTTAGCTCACGTTCGTAGTTGTTTTTTAGCTTAGACATTATTTTATCTATTTGTTTGTCCGTAAGTGTACCGTTGGTGTCTTGTAGCGTAAAACTTACCGCATAGGATTTCTTTCCAGCTGGCAGACTCTTACCTTGATAAACATCAAATAGTGTAATATTGGTAAGCAGTTTTCTTTCGGTCTTAAAACCAATATCATATACCTCTTTAAAGCTAGTAGCTTCTTTTAACAAAAGCGCAAAATCTCTTTTAACCTCTGGATATTTTGGTATTTCTTTATAAATGACACTCTTCTTTTCCAAAAGATCAAGAACATTTTCCCATTCAAACTGAGCAAATAACACTTCTTGTTTAATATCAAAATGTTTAACGACCGATTTTTTAACTACTCCAAAAGAAACAAGATTCTTGTTTTTTGAGGTAAGTGTCAGTCCTTCAGAAAATAAATTAGACATATCTGGGACGCTAGTCAAATTGTTTATACCAAGCCTTAAAAGAACGGTTTCAACAATGGATTTTAATTTAAAAAAGTCCGTTTGTTTACTTTGACTGGTCCAGACCTGCTCATGTGAATTACCTGTGATTAAAATACTTAAATACTTTTTTTCAATTCTATCTTCATCTGATAGCTCGTAAGTCTTACCAAACTCAAAAAGTTTAAGATTGGACCTTTTTCTATTTATGTTGTGTACAGCAACTTCCAATGCAGAAAAAAGGCAGTTTTTTCGTAACACAGATAAATCGCCACTCAAAGGATTTATAATTTCAACGGCATGACCGCTAACCCCGTTCGGTTCCAATAGCTCATTATATTCAGGCGCGGTAAGACTATTTGTCAAAATTTCAAAATAGCCCTTAGAGGCTAACAGATTGCCAATCGTAAATTGAATCCTATGGTCCTCAAATGCACTCATAGGTGCAACGGACGCGTTAAGCTTTTCGCTAAAAGCAATATTGTTATAGCCATAGACCCTAAGAATCTCTTCAATTACATCAACTTGTCTTTGAACGTCCACCCGATAAGAAGGAACAGATAGCCCCATTCCTGACTCGGTAACGTTTTTTACCTTAATATCTAAAGACGCTAAAATGGATTTTATAGTGTCTTGTGGTATATTCTGTCCAATTAGTTTGTCAATCTTTTCAAAAGCTAGGAATACCTCAAAATCTTCTTTTTTATTTGGATAAAGATCAACGATTTCCGATGTTATATCCCCACCAGCGATTTCCTTAATCAACAGGGCCGCTCTTTTTAGACTATATTCAACATTTTCTATATCAATACCCCTTTCAAAACGAAATGACGCATCGGTATTTAAACCATGTCTTTTGGCAGACTTACGTATAGAAATAGGATTGAAATAAGCACTTTCCAAGAAAATGGAGGTTGTGTGCTCCGTGACCCCAGAATGTAACCCTCCAAAAACTCCCGCAATACACATTGGTTTTTCTACATCACATATCATAAGATCTTCTTCGTGTAGTTCTCGCTCCAAACCATCTAGGGTAATAAATTTACTTCCTTTGGGCATTGTTTTAACAACAATCTTATTCCCTTTGATTTTATTGGCATCAAATGCATGTAACGGCTGGCCCAGTTCGTGTAATACGTAATTGGTTGCATCAACTATATTGTTCTTAGGGGTAATACCAATGGCATTTAGCCTATTTTTCAACCAATCTGGAGAGGGTTGTACGATCAAATTGCTTAAGGTGACTCCACAATATCTTGGGGCTAGTTCGTTTTGTGCTACATCAACATCAATTTTAAGGGATCTATTATCCACATGAAAATGACTTGTTGATGGTGTGATCAGCTCTTTGTTAATCTCTTTTTGTTTTAAACCGGCTTTGAGGTCTCTCGCAACTCCAAAATGACTCATAGCATCTGCCCGATTAGGGGTAAGGCCAATTTCAAAAACCTCATCTTTTTCTACATCAAATATTGTAGAGCAGGGTGTGCCAGGTGTTAGCTGGTCATTGAGAATCAAAATGCCGTCATGACTTTCGCCAAGACCAAGTTCATCTTCGGCGCATATCATCCCATGACTCTCTTCCCCACGTATTTTACCTTTTTTAATTTTCCATGGCTCTCCATCCCTAGAGTAAAGTGTAGTACCAATGGTAGCGACTGGAACCTTTTGACCTTTTGCTACGTTTGGTGCCCCACAGACGATTTGAACAGGCTCGTCCTGTCCAATATCTACCATGGTAACCTTTAATTTATCCGCATTGGTATGTTTTTCGCAACTGAGGACGTGCCCTACTACAACACCTTCTAGTCCTCCTTTTAGAGATTCAAAAGGGTCAATACCCTCAACTTCCAGTCCCAAGTCGGTCAAGAGTGATGCCGTTTTTTGGGATTCCCATTCTATATTAATAAACTGTTTTAACCAGTTGTAAGAAATCTTCATTAGTCGGTTTTAAAGGCGGTAAAGATAAAACAATGCCTTTACAGATTCAATATGAGCATCAGGAATTGTTTTTAATTTTTAAATCTTCTATTTAAGTTGTTATTTCGCTGTCTAAAAATAGAAACGAATGAAAAAATGTTTTTTAACCATATTCTTTTTATTATTGATTTTCAGCTGTAAACAAGCTGAAGAAAAGCAAGAATTAAAAGAAGGTATTTGGCGAGCAAGTTTAGATGTAATGGATGGGCAACAACTACCTTTTAACTTTAAACTTTTTAAAGCTGAAAACGGAGACTATAATTTGGAAATATTAAATGCAGAGGAAGTTATCCTAGTGGACGAGGTCTCTATTATAGCTGATTCTATACATATTAAAACCCCTGTATTTGAAGGTTACCTTGCGGGCAGTTTTACTTCTGAGCAAATGAAAGGAGAGTTTATCAAAAAAAGTTTGGATAGAATTGTTCCTTTTGAAGCTTCCTATGGTGTAGAAGAGCGGTTTCCAAATTCAAAACAAACGCAAGAAGATATTTCTGGTATATGGGAAACCGAATTTAGTCCGAATACGGATGATAGTTACATGGGCAAAGGGATTTTTACTCAAAATGGGCAGAACGTGTCCGGAACATTTAGAACCACAACTGGAGATTATCGTTTTTTGGAAGGTGCAATGGATGGCGATTCATTGAGATTATCTGCTTTTGACGGGGCACATGCTTTTTTATTTACGGCGCAAGTAACGGATAGTATGCTAAATGGTACTTTTTATTCCGGTAATCATTTTAAGGAACCTTTTGTTGCTAAAAGAAATGAAAGCTATGAGCTTCCAAGCCCAGACTCGCTTACATTTCTTAAAGAAGGTTATGAAAAACTAGATTTTTCATTTCCGAATAGTAACGGAGAATTAATTTCTTTGACTGATGAGGAGTTTAAGGATAAGGTCGTCATAGTTCAAATAATGGGAACATGGTGCCCTAATTGTTTGGATGAAACAAAATTTTTAGTCGATTACTTGGAAAACAACAAGAATGAAGATTTAAAGGTAATAGGGTTGGCCTTTGAATACGCCAAAACCGAAGCTTCAGCATTTAATAGCATACAGCGCTTAACGGATAGAATAGGAG
>JBARUM010000771.1:0-1500 GCA_049645725.1 Maribacter sp. | reverse complement strand
AGGTGAAGGTGTCCGAGGCGTCGCCCACCGTTCCGAGGCGACCGGAGGTGTCATAGGTGTAGGTGGTTTCCTGCTCTGGGGTAGTGCCGTCCTTGAGGATGTAACCGGTGGGACGGAGGAGACCGTCCTGCTTCCTGTCGATGACACGGGTGAGTTCTGGAGTGCCATCGGTATCAAGATCATGGGAAACGGTTTCCGTATCGAGAACAAGGGTGGCGGGGTCGTAGGCGTAGTCCGTGGTGGAGACGTTGTTGGTGGTTTGGGTAGGCCGACCGAAGTTGTCGTAAGTCTGGGTGACATCCGGGGTGGAGTCGCCATAGTCAGTGGTGACGAGCATTCCGGCATCATAGGTGTAAGTGGTGGTGGTGCCACGCTCCCAAGTGCGGGTAGCCAGGCGACCTGCGGGTTTGTAGGTGTAGTCGGCTCCTTTGCCGGTATCATCGCGTTTCCCCAAGAGGAAGCCGCGATCAGTGCTGTAGATCCATGTGGTTTTGGCGAAGCCGGTGGTGCTGGAATCCGGTTCTGTGCCAAAAGCGAGAGCCTGGTAGGTGCGGAGTTCCTTCATGCGATCCAGAGAGTCGTAGATTCTCAAGGTCGGGTTGGTCTGTGCTCCCCATGTGGCGGCGACTTGTCCGGTGAGGGTATAGGAGGTGTAGGTGATGTTGGCGAGGGTGTTGCCAGTAGCATCAAGGGTATCGGGAAGGTCGGTGGCGGTGGTGCGCCCCATGACATCGTAGGTGAAGGCGGTGGTGCGGCTGCCGGGGTCGGTGACGGAGAGGAGGCTGCCATTGTCCAGATAGGTGCCCATGGTGGTGGTGCCAGTGCGGGAGTCGGTGGTGGTGAGCGTTCTGCCGAAGGCGTCGTGGGTGGCGCTGGATCCCATGATGAATCCACTGTCGGTGACGGAGGTGATGTCTGCGGGGAGAGCTGTGGGTAGGGTGCTGCCCGCCTCGAAGGTTACTGAGGCTTTCATGAGGCCGTCTGAATAAAAACCGCGGCTGAGCACGCCGTCTGCTCCCACCGAAGTAATTTGCCAGGTGCCGTCTGAGGGGACGGTGCGGGAGCTTGTCGAGGTGCCTGATAGGGTGATGGATTTGCTGGCGTAGCCGATGCTTTCGCGGAGGTTGGTGCTGACGAGGACGCCGTTGAGGGTGGTTGTGGTGCGGAAAGATATGCCGATATCGGGATCGGTGACGACGTCGTAGTCCATGACGGTGATGCGCTGCTGGCCGTCTGGCATGGGCTCTGTGGTGGTGGTCTGCTCAGCCTCATCGTTATAAGCGTAGCTGATGGTAACTCCATCAGGATCTGTAGAAGAGGCCATTTTCCCACGGGAACCTAACGATGCGCTAAATGGGTGGTAGGTGATGACTGATGCTGCGGTATCCGGGAATTCGGTTCTAAAGCTTCTCCCAAGCTGGTCGGAATAGGTTTTCTGCCACTGGGTGCCGTTTGCGGCTGTGGTTTTGTTCACTATTCCACCGCCGTTGAGGTTGTGCG
>JBARUM010000770.1:0-1727 GCA_049645725.1 Maribacter sp. | reverse complement strand
GAACAGAGCTGAAAAGGGTATCATTCTATTTGATGAGTTTGCCAAACAACTAAAGTTTGATAACGTATTGGAAAGTGTTGAATTCTACTATCAAGCTATTCGTAAACAGAATGGTGCTATTGGTATTATTCTTCAATCCATTAATCAGCTTCCCAATAATTCAACATCAGCCAGCATACTAGAAAATACGCAGGTCATTTATAGCCTGAACAACGAAAAAGGATATGACGAATTGGTCAAGCGACTCAATCTTTCTAGCCACGATTTAAACCAACTAAAATCCATCAAGAACAATCTTTCTGGTCCACGCAAGTACACCGAAATGTTTATCAAAATAGGTAAGGAAAGTAACATTTTTAGGCTAGAAGTTCCGAAGGAAGTGTATGCGGCATACTTGACCGATGGACAGGAAAACGAGGCCATAATGAAGCTCTTCGATGAGCATAACAATATGGAAAAAGCAATAATTCAATTCACATCTAAAACATAATATTATGAAGACAAAAATTTTAGTACTCGCAATCGCATTCACTTTTTTACTGCCTGCACGCGCTGCGTGCCAGGGAATGCCCACTTATGACAATACCAACTTTATTAGCTTGGTAAAATCTCTTGTCGAATCTGCAAAACAGACCTCTCAACTTATCAAGTCCGTGAAGTTCTTGAAAGATGCAAAAGAAAGTATAGAAAAGGTGTCAAGTGTTGTTCAACAACTTAGGGCAGTTGAGGAAATAGCAGCCAACAATCAACGCCTAATCAATGTAATGCAAAACGACTTACAGGATATTTTAAACTCGCCTTACATCAAACCAGAGGAAGTCACACGGGTTGCGGAATCATTTGATGCCATAGTCCAAAACTCTTTGGACACAGTCGATTTTATGGGCGAAATCTTGTCCAGCGATAATCTAAAAATGTCCGATGCCGAACGCGCCGAAGTTTTAAAACAGAAAGAAAAGGAATCCAGAGAAATGGTTTCAAACATTCAAACAAAAACGAAACGCTACAAGGATATTATTTCTTTTAGAAAAATGCAGGATAAAATTAATAACCGAGAAACAGAATACTAATAATGACCGCAGCCATACTTTTAGGGATTGGACTGGAATACGTTGATGCGGTATTTCAAACCATACAGAACAGTAGTTTCTCGCAATACACCATTGCAGGAATGAAAACGCTTGCTGTATTGTTCTTTCTTGTCAATATCCTAAAGAAATATAATGAAGGTATTGCGGATAAGGATGGTTATACTTGGGGATTGAGTCCTGGGGAATTGATGAAGAACTTTGCCATTGTCGTGCTGGTCATCTTTTCAACACAAGTATTAGGTTTCTTCGATAGTATCTTGGTTTCCATAGAAGGACAATATCGAGGTACCGCACCCGCTTTATTGCCTTTGCAGATGCAGGATATTCCTATTGAAGAGGAAATCAATTTTTTAGAAGCAGCTCAGGCAGCAATGGCATTATTGTACGAAGCTCTTGTTACGCCACTTTACGGATTTAAAATATTTGCCTTTATCATTAGTCTTTTTCTTTGGATTTTGGACTTGTTCATCTACCCATTATTCCTTGCAGAACGCTACTTTTTACTTGGAATAATGCAAGCTTTCTTTCCGTTGGTTATAAGTTTGGCCGTTTTTGAAAAATTTCGTTCGCTTGCCTATACATTTTTCAAATTGTACGCTGCCGTTTATATGTTGGTGCCAGCCTTCTTTTTGGTCA
>JBARUM010000769.1:0-2739 GCA_049645725.1 Maribacter sp. | reverse complement strand
GCGGTAGGCTATATTAATGTGGATCACGATTATGATCAAGATTTAAATGAGGATGATTTTGACGGGATTTTTGTGGCAGAACCAGGGGTGAGCCTTTTATTTAATGTATCCAGGTATTTACAACTGGAGGCCGGTATGAAATATAGATTTTCCAGCGAAATCGATTTAGCTCCCGGTGACTTGAAAAGAATTAATGGGTTCTCCGCAGGAATAGGAGTTAAAATGGGAATATTCAATATGGGTAGAAACCGCTATAGAAAGAATATTTAAGATGGGTTATAAATCTAACGCTTTTGGTAGGCAACATAATACCATAAAAACAAAGTATGTGTTCAATGAAGATGAGCAGGTATTTGTTAAGAAAAAGGATGAGACTACCAATTCTATTAGTAATGAGAAATGGCAGCCTATTAATTTTCAATGGATACCCGTCTTGGAATTACATGAAAAATTATAAAATAAAGCTGCTTTAATAGCAGACTTTAAATTTAATCTAACATCAATCAAAACAATCAATCAAATTAAACCAAAATTAATTTTTTCAGCACTAGTTCTAGTTTCAATTTTATTTAATTCTTGTGACTATGACAGGATCAGAGCAAAAGGCGAGGTTACGGAGGTCTTTTATGGTTTTAGTGATTATTCTGAACTCAGGGTATCCGATGCCTTCAACGTTTATGTATCATTTTCTGATACTGAAGAAAGTATACATATACGGGCGAATGATAATCTTCATGATAAAATAATCGTAAAAAATGAAGATAATAAGCTTTACATCAAATTAAAGAATTTCACTTATATAAGGGGAAACGCAACCTTAGACGCATATATAGTCACTAACGATATATCAAATTTTGATATTGCAGGCGCTTCCCATTTGTACCTAGAAGACGAATGGACTTCAGAAAATGGGGACATTGAACTTACAGGAGCTTCGGAATTTTCAGGAGAGGTAAATATAGAAAGGTTAAATATTAATCTACATGGTGCTTCTAACTTGGATATCTATGGAAATGTCGATTATTTGAATGCTGATCTATCGGGCAGTAGTGATATCCGCGATTATGACCTGATTGTAAATCGTTTGAATATGGAACTTTCAGGTGCCAGTGATGCCTTCCTGACCGTAAATGAATCTATTGATATAAAGGCAACGGGTGCAAGTACATTTAACTATAAAGGTGAGGCCGTAATAGATCGCGAAGAACTGGCAGGGGCTTCAGAAATAAGGAACAGAAACTAGGATTACCCCTATTTATTTCGCTTTAGTAATTCTGTCTCAATATCCCTTAAGGTAAATCCTTTCGCCTGTAATAGTATAAGATAGTGGAATAACAAATCTGCGCTTTCGTATAAAAAAAGGTCATCATTGTCATCTTTAGCTTCTATAACCGTCTCAATAGCCTCTTCCCCTACTTTTTGGGCTATTTTATTGATTCCTTTTTCAAACAAAGACGCAACATAAGACTTTTTACTATCCGCGGAAGTGCGGCGTTGTTCTATGGTTTTTTCTAGCTTGGACAGAAATCCGAAATTTGAACTGTTTTCTTCACCCCAACAGGTGTCGCTTCCTTTATGACAGGTTGGACCTACGGGATTAACGGCAATTAAAAGGGTATCATTATCGCAATCATTTTTTATATTGAGTACATTCAGAAAATTACCACTCTCCTCCCCTTTTGTCCAAAGTCTTTTCTTAGTTCTACTATAAAAAGTCACCTTTCCTGAATCTTGGGTTTGTTGAAACGCTTCCATATTCATATAACCCAACATTAGTACATTCTTAGTAAGGGCATCTTGGATAATGGCCGGTACAAGACCATCATTATTTTTATCAAAATCTATCTTCATCTCTTTGTTTTTTAAACCTTTTTACCCTAGCGCAAAAACGACTGCTGCTTCTGCATGTTCCTTTGTAGTATCAATTACAGTAATTCGGCAGTCTTGCTGTTGTATTAGCAAAGGTATTTCAGTACAGCCAAGGATTACGCCCTGTACACCATCTTTTTCTGCCTTTTCAATAATATTTAAATATTGTTGTTTTGACTTCTCGGTAATGATTCCTTTTGCCAATTCTGTATAGATTACGTTGTGAACGATGTCTCTATCTTCTTTTGACGGAATTACTACCTCTATACCGAATTGGTTTTTAAGAATATCTTTGTAAAAATCCAGTTCCATAGTATATTTTGTACCTAGAAGTAATACTTTTTTACATCTGTTTCTTTTGACCGCTTCGCCAGCTACTTCAGCAATATGTAAAACGGGAATTCCAATCTTTTCCTTCATTCTATCCGCACTCAAATGCATGGTATTGGCACAGATAAGAATAATTTCAGCTCCCGCGGCTTCTAAGCGTAATGCAATATCGGTCATTTTTTTATGTAAGGAACCCCAATCTCCAGCAGCTTGTTGGGCAGAGATATCGGCAAAATCTACTGACTCTATTATACATTCACACGAATGCTGATCACCTAGTGTCAGCGCTATTTTAGTGTTTAGGTAATGGTAATACAATTGGGTAGATTGCCAGGTAATACCGCCAATAAGTCCTATTTTCTTCATGCCGTTCGTTTACTTTTTACGCTTTTAATTACTGGAACTTAGCCCTTTTACTTCCTGATTAAAAATTACTGACGAACAGGTATTCCACTTTCCCCAAGTGCTTTTTTCAAATCGCTAATACCTATTTCCTTAAAATGAAAAACACTTGCGGCTAGTGCGGCATCAGCTTTTCCT
>JBARUM010000768.1:0-1823 GCA_049645725.1 Maribacter sp. | reverse complement strand
GTGTTGCACAAGCCAAAGTAGATAAGCTGCCGGTACTTACGGCCAAGCCTCCTAGAAGGCCAGATTTTAAAAATTTCCTGCGGTCGCTCATAATGCTTTTTTTCGGAAGTTAAAAAAATGCGCTTAACCCATAATCAAAAAATGCAGGTTTTGGCGCATCACCTTTGGCAATCAGCTTCAGGCAATCAACAATTTTTTAAAACTATATATAAGCTTCTGAATAAAAACTTATTTTTAAATTATGAAAAGAATGAGAATCACTGCCCTAGCCGTTTGCGCCACCTGTCTATTGACCATTATTTCCTGTTCCTCAGAAAGTAGTGAGAATAATACTGACACGACTCAATCAAACTATGAACTAGCATTAGTTGATTCCCTCATAGTACCTGTGCTGGAAACACTTCAAATCACAGATTATAATGCCGAAAAGGGAAAATTCTTGGCTTACGGAACAAGCACCAAGACTTGTATGGAAATTGACTGGGAAGGTAACGTCCTTAAATCAATTGACTTGACAGGAGAAGGGCCTGGACACTTTGGCCAAGGAATGAGTGCCTTGGGGTACTTAGGCAATAATATTGTTATTGAAGGTGCGGGAGCTTACTTCTTTTACGATGCTGACTGGCAGTACATGGAACGGCTCACACCAGGTTCGGGATATATACCATTAAAATATATTCAAGTCAGACCTAATGTCGTAGAGATCAATGGTGTGAATACTGTGATCAAGCCAAAGGATCAGAGTTATTTTGGAAATATTAAATTAAAAGAAGACCATTTTAATACGGCTATGATGTTAGAGGCTTTTACAGCCAAAAGCACAGAACCTACCGAATTATTAGCCTATCCAGATAACTCAATATATAAAACAAGTGACCTTTATTACAGCAGCCATGAACCTAGAATCAGCTACAATAAATCTCAAACAGTACTGATGCTCGCTCTACCGCTAGAACCCAAACTTTATAAATACAAGCTAACAGATAATGGATTCAAACTAGAGGATTCCCTTAATTTGGACTTGAGGAAATTCAGAGCACCACAGGGTATTCCTTATGAAGCGCAGCATGAAAATTCACTCAAGGGTTTCGGCAGATCAAACGAATTAAATTACGTCTATTCAAATCTAAACAGTAGCATTCTTGATGTCAGTAGCTATGGACAAATTACAATGGTTAAGTATAAGACCGGAGCCACAGAGCCCACCAGCATCACCCAATATCAAGAAGCCCTGAAATTCGCTAGATTAGAAAGTAAAACTTGGCACTCCTTTTTTATTCAAGATAAAAAGGTCTTGGAAAGTGCTATTGACCTTGGTCTATATGTTAGGCTAAACGAAACTCAATTCTTATCTCCTTATGTCAACGAAGACGAAGAACTCGACTACAATAAGTTTTATATTTACGAGCTTAAGAAGATAGAATGAGCTTAATCGGGAATATCATCTGGATAGTTTTTGGCGGCTGGATGATCGCCTTGGAATACATTATTGGAGGTATTGCCCTATGCCTTACCATTGTAGGAATTCCCTTTGGTGTACAATGCTTTAAATTGGCCATTGTGGGCTTTGCTCCTTTTGGTCAAGATATACAGGCAGGCCGAACACTAACGGGTTGTCTTTCTTTGCCGCTCAATATTATCTGGATCATTTTCGGTGGCTTTTGGGTGTTTCTCACCCACCTTTTTTGGGGAATTATTTTTTGCATCACAATCATCGGCATTCCATTTGGTTTGCAGCATTTCAAACTGGCAGGTTTGGCTTTTGCTCCGTTTGGGAGAGGGATTTGAAACAGTTGTAAAATTTTTCCGTATATTTATATATT
>JBARUM010000767.1:0-8090 GCA_049645725.1 Maribacter sp. | reverse complement strand
CCATCATATGTCCGGAGGAATGTGCCCTAGTTACCATGCCACTAAAAATGAAAAGGACACCACAAGGGGCAGGGCCAATGCGTTGCGCGAATTTCTTACGAATCCAAAAAAAACCAATGCATTCGATAACCCTGAATTAAAGGAAGTGTTCGATTTGTGCCTAAGTTGCAAGGCTTGCGCCAGTGAATGTCCTAGTAATGTTGATGTAGCAACTTTAAAAGCCGAATTTTTATACCAATACCAAGAGACCAATGGCTATCCTCTAAGGAGTAAGCTGTTCGCCTATAATACCCGGTTAAACAGATTGGCCAGTAAATTTGCTGGACTTACCAATGCAGTATATGAGTCATCCATTTTAGGTAGGGCATTAAAGAATTCAAGTGGAGTAGCAACTCAAAGAAGTTTACCAAAAGTTTATAGTTTTAATTTTGATAAACATTTACAAAATATTAAAAATCAATATACTATAAAAAATAAAAAGGTAATTTTATACATTGATGAATTCACGCGTTACCTAGATGTAGAGGTAGGTAAGGATGCCATAGAACTTTTACTGAATCTTGGTTATGAGGTGGAGCTTTTTTATGCCGAAAGCGGTAGAACCTTCTTATCCAAAGGATTTTTAAAGCAGGCAAAAAATCTTGCAGAAAAGAATAGTGGGAAATTAAAAGTATTTGCAGCGAAAGGATTCCCTGTCTTGGGATTGGAACCTTCCGCTATTTTGTCTTTTAGGGATGAATATAAACGTATGAACTTGGATAAGGAATCAGCGGAAGCAATAGCAAAGAACTCCCTTTTAATCGAAGAATTTTTATCCAAAGAGATTGAAAAAGGTATTCTGGATGCTTCTATGTTCACTGAAAATGCAAGGGACATTAAAATACATAATCACTGTCATCAAAAGGCTTTGAGCAATCAAAAGGTAACTTTTGATATTCTTAACCTACCCAAGAACTATAAAGTGACTATAATACCTTCGGGGTGTTGTGGTATGGCAGGTTCGTTCGGATACGAAAAGGAGCATTATCAAGTCAGCATGAAAATAGGTGGGTTAAAACTTTTTCCTGCGGTATCCAAATCATCACCGGAAACCATAATTGCCGCTAACGGAACCAGTTGCAGGCATCAGATTTTTGATGGTACAAAACGCAAAGCCAAACATCCCGTAACCATACTAAATGAGGCCTTGGCCTAAGGGTCAACTATCGTTTTGGAAGGGAATAATTTAAGATTTACCTTTGGCAATCACATTTAACCAAACAAATGGCAGGAAATACTTTCGGAAACCTTTTTAAACTAACCACTTTTGGCGAATCACATGGCAAAGCCATTGGCGGAGTAATAGATGGATGTCCGTCTGGTATTGAGTTGGATTTAACTGCCATTCAAAATGATTTGAATAGACGTAAGCCAGGACAATCAGCCATTGTTACTCAACGTAAGGAACCAGATGAGGTGGAATTCCTTTCTGGAATTTTCGAAGGAAAGACAACAGGTACACCTATAGGATTTGCTATTTATAATACCAATCAAAAATCCAAGGATTACGGACATATAAAAGATTCCTACCGCCCTTCCCATGCAGATTATGTATACGACAAGAAATATGGGTTCCGGGATTATCGTGGAGGTGGAAGAAGTTCGGCTAGGGAAACTGCGAGTAGGGTAGTGGCAGGAGCCATTGCGAAACAATTTTTAGACGGTATAGAAATCAATGCCTTTGTATCGCAAGTTGGTGATATGAAATTGGAGAAGAGCTATTTGGAACTAGACCTATCGCTTACAGAATCCAATGCAGTTCGCTGTCCCCATCCGGAGACTGCTGCTAAAATGGAAGATTATATCAAATCAATTAAAAAAGAAGGAGATACTATTGGTGGTATTATTACCTGTGTTGCTAAAAATGTACCGATAGGGTTGGGGGAACCGGTGTTTGAAAAGCTCCATGCGGAGTTAGGAAAAGCAATGCTCTCCATAAATGCCGTTAAGGGTTTTGAATATGGCAGCGGATTTGATGGAGTAAAAATGAAAGGTAGCGTACATAATGACCGGTTTAATAATGATGGTACTACTAAAACCAATTATAGTGGTGGGGTACAAGGCGGTATAAGCAACGGAATGGACATTTATTTCAATGTTGCATTCAAACCTGTAGCAACTGTCATACAGCCCTATGAAACCATTGATAAAAAAGGAAATACCGTAAAGACCCAAGGAAAGGGCAGGCACGACCCCTGTGTTGTTCCAAGAGCAGTACCTATAGTTGAGGCTATGGCTGCGCTTGTGCTTGCGGATTATGCGCTCCTTAATAGAACAATAAAAATATAATGACCAAGTGCGGTGTTCCATTTCAATATGGTATCTTACTACCTTAAAATTTCTATATGAAGAAACTTGAATTACATTGGAAAATCCTGATCGGAATGGTTTTGGGTATCCTTTTTGGGTTCGTAATGACCCAAGTGGAATGGGGAGCCAACTTTGTGAACGATTGGATAAACCCATTGGGAACAATTTTCGTTAAACTTCTAAAACTAATTGCCATACCACTCATATTGGCCTCGCTGGTCAAAGGGATATCAGATTTAAAGGATATTTCTAAGTTCAGGAACATAGGTCTTCGTACCATTGCCATTTATATTGGAACAACGGTCGTAGCCATTACTATTGGCCTCCTTTTGGTAAACGTATTAAAACCGGGTGTTGGAATTTCTGAGGAAACGATTACCAAACTTACGGAAACTTACTCCAACGACAGTGGGGTAACTTCAAAACTAGAAGAAGCTTCACGTCAAAAAGATAGCGGACCACTACAGTTTCTTCAAGATATGGTTCCGGACAATGCTTTTAGCGCCCTTGGTGATAATAGCCTCATGTTACAAGTAATATTTTTTACTATTTTCTTAGGCATTTCCATGTTGTTGATCGGAGAAAAACGTGCAAAACCACTTAAGGATTTTTTTGATTCCTTGAACGATGTTGTCCTTAAAATGGTTGATCTGATAATGCTTACCGCTCCCGTGGCTGTTTTTGCCTTATTGGCCAATGTAGTTGTTTCTTCTGGAGATCCGGACTTGTTATTTGCACTGCTTAAATATGCAGGTGTAGTGGTTTTGGGACTTTCCCTGATGATCGCTTTCTATTGTATTGTAGTGTCCACTTTTACACGTTATAATCCCTTTACATTCCTTAGTAAGATCAGCCCAGCTCAGTTATTGGCATTTTCTACAAGTTCAAGTGCGGCTACTTTACCGGTTACTATGGAAAGGGTAGAGGAGCATATTGGAGTGGATAAAGAGGTTTCTAGTTTTGTATTACCTGTCGGAGCCACCATTAACATGGATGGTACAAGTCTATACCAAGGCGTTGCTGCCGTATTCATAGCGCAAGCTTTAAGTTTTGACCTAACTTTTGCAGATCAGCTCACTATTGTTTTAACGGCACTTTTAGCCTCAATTGGTTCCGCAGCGGTACCGGGAGCGGGAATGGTAATGCTGGTCATTGTTTTGGAATCTATCGGTTTTCCTCCTGATAAATTGGCCATAGGCTTGGCGCTTATATTTGCCGTAGACAGACCTTTGGATATGTGCAGAACAGTAGTAAATGTGACAGGTGACGCAACGGTAGCTATGATGGTCGCTAAGTCCGTAGGTAAGCTTGGAAAGCCTAGAGTAAAGAATTGGGATGACAATTTGGAAGAGGTGCTGTAAATTATGGTCATTCTCGACTGAACTTGGTGTTATTCGAATTGAAAAGATTGCTTTAGACCTATATGAATAAAGAATACGAAAGTGTATTTGAGATTGATGCCAATCTGAATCGTTTGGTCAAGAAAATAGAGCTTTTGAGTGCCTTGAATCCCCAGAATACAGAGAAGGAAAAACAACGTTTTTTTGCTTCAAAATATACCGAAGCACCTGTTTTTAAATATCCAACATTAAAATTTGACCCTTACCAACTACATCGTTCGCTTTTCTCTCAACGTTTAGAGCTAATCAAGGACAATCAGATTAGGGAATTATATCAAGATATTACCTATTACTATTCTAATATCGTCCAATGTATGGAAAGCATTGGCAAGGGGAAGAAGTTTCACTACAATTCCCTCAGGGTATTTGGTTCACCAACTCAGAACGATATTGAAAATGCACAATTCATCCTTCACTTTGAAGATGAACTACCTAGCGGGGATGAAGAAAAAACTTATACGGGTGTGGAAGCCGCTTCCTATTTTGAAGATTTTTCAAAACAATATGATTTCCCATTACAGATTAAATTTTCTAGCCATATAGCCTCGGATGCCATGGTCAGCAACGCTACGCAATCCCTTCTTCTTAAGAGAAATGCTAGATTTAGTAAAAACCAACTACTTACCTTGGCCAATCATGAGATTGGGGTGCATTTGGTGACTACCTATAACGGAATGAACCAACCCTTAAAGATTTTTTCAAACGGGTTTCCCAAAAATGTGGAAACACAAGAGGGGCTGGCTGTTTTTAGTGAATACATGAGTGGTGCACTTACCTTAAAACGTTTAAAAGTACTTGCTTATAGAGTTTTAGCTTCTGATAGTCTAATAAAAGGATATTCCTTTCAGGATACGTTTGACCTGTTACATGGCCACTACAAACTTAACCGAAACGATGCTTTTACTATTGCCAGGAGGGTACACAGGGGAGGAGGTTTTACAAAAGATGGCTTATACCTTAGTGGACTTGGTAAAATTTACAAGCGCTACCTTAGGAAAGAATCTATGGAACCCTTGCTTTCGGGTAAGGTTTCTTTAGATCACGAACGGGCAATAGTGCGCTTGTACGAAAAAGGCCTGGGTAATCAGAACCTTTACACGAATCTAGCTTACAAAAAGAATAACAATACCAATAGAACATTGGATTTTATATTAAATAATTTGAATTAAGCTCGGAACCTTAAAAACGTAAATCAATGAAAAGAGCAAAACGGTTCTTTAAAGTTTTGCTGTTCTTAATCTCACTAACCCTTTTTATGCTTTATTTTTTCCAAGAGAAGTTAATTTTCTATAGTAGAAAACTACCACAAGGGTATCAATACGATTTCCAAACGGAATTTGAGGAACTGTATTTAACCGCAGCAGATGGGGCGGTGCTCAATGGACTTCATTTTAAGGCTGAAAAACCAAAGGGGATTATTCTTTATAATCATGGAAACGCCGGAGAGCTCGATTCTTGGGGTAAATGGGGGCAACTTTTGGCCAATCGTTACTCCTATGATGTTGTCCTATGGGATTATCGTGGCTACGGAAAGAGCAGAGGCAAAAGAAGACAACAACTTATGCTAGATGACGGTTTGCTATTTTATAAGTACTGCCAAAGCCTTTTTAAAGAAGAGCTTATTACCATTTATGGGCGTTCTTTAGGTGGGTTCTTCGCCACACACATCGCCAAACAACATATGCCGAACCAATTGATTTTAGAGTCTACGCCAACAAGTATATTAGAAGTTGCCAATGAAGTCTACCCTTTTATCCCGGCAAAATGGTTGTTGAAATTTAGATTTCAAAATATTGAAAATATCAAGACGATAGACACTCCTACCTTTTTGATTCATGGTACTAAGGACGATTTGATTCCCTTTGAACACGGGCAACGCCTGTTCCAACTTTCTAGTGCCGGTACAAAAGAATTTTTTCCTATTGACGGTGGAAATCACAATGATCTCGCCAATTTTGAGGAAGAATATTTTAAATTTTTGGACGAAGTGTTGAAATAAAGTGTCCGTTGACACCAATCTTAGCCATACAAACAGCTAGGCCTACTTTAGTCTTTTTGATTTTCCTTTTTCCGGGCCTCTCGCTTTTCCTTACGCTCTTCTTTTTTGTTTTCTTTTTCCTGAGCCCTATCCGCCCCCTCCGTGGCGTCCTTGAAATCAATGTCATTATCCACCACGCCTTTAAAGGCTTGTATCCAAGCATTTTTGAAGATTCCAGTGACCGTAGGCCATACTTTGGGACCAACATTATTTAAATCTCCTTCAATAGGCACCTTAGTGGCCAGGGTGTTGTTTTTTTGATTTTTGAGAACGAATTTAAAGAAGCCAACAAAACCTTCCCACAGGGTGCCAAGGAAGCTGTCATCCTTGCCAATGAGCTTACTATTTTTGATAATCGGTTTAATGGAGCCCTTTAGAAAGCCGTCCGCTATGGCAATTTCACCGAAAACTTCGAACGTACCGCTTTCAAAATCTATTTTAGCATAGTGCTTTGTAAAATCGTTTAGGGCCGTTGCATCGGCATCAGTTATAGAGACCGCAATATCCATATCGGGTATTTCTTTTACAATATTCATTTTCCCATCCAGTTTCATATTTCCGTTCCCTATGGAAACTGCCGTTGCATGGACCTCGGAAGGTAATGTCCGTTCTTTCAGTATTACATTTCTTAGATTGGATGCCGTAAGTTGAATATTCTTTAGGTTTAAATCTATATTGGGATCAGCCTGAAGTTGCACAAATGCGGCTGTACCGTTTATAACCTCCAAATGGTTAATATCGATAGGGACAAGGTCTGTTAACGCTTTGGACCAATCTTCCACTTCCGGCTCGGTACCATTTACCTGCTGGTCTTCAAAGACATAAATTATTTTTGGTTCGGTCATGATGATTTCACTCACTATCATACCATCAAACAGGGCGCTCCATTCCATAGAGATATCCGTCTTAGTGAAATCCAGAAAGGGAACCTCAGAACCTGCATCGATTTTATTAAGGTATAGCCCATGAATAACGTAGGCCCCTCGGTATAAGGCAAGATCAATATCATCTACCTGACCATAATAACCGGGGATTTCAGCTAACACATCGTTCACGTATTTTTTCAACGCATAGGGAAGGGAAAGTCGTATGACAACTAACAGTAAAAGAATACTTACGGGAATAGCATATCTTTTCTTTTTGTAAACCCTTCTTTTTTTCTGATTTGATTTCATGGCAAACGAATGTGCTGCAAAGATTTAATTTTTAACCGTATCACGTTGGTCCAAATGAAATATTTAAGGCTCCATTTCAATTTATTTAAGGAAGAAATATCGTATACGATTAAAAAAGAGTATAAAAACTTGAACAGTGATGATGTATAGGCATGTTGGTAATAAGAGGAAATAATCTACAGGAATTTGGACCTAAGTTCTGGCGTAGGAATCATACAAGCATCCTTTTTACCAAACCATGCATAGCGATATCGAGCTATTAAATCGTATATGATATTTCGTAAACCATTAGGAATCAAATATAAAATTCTAGAAATAGCTCCATATCCCTTTAAATGGCTTCCTATTTGCAAAGCAGCATCGGATTTAATGTAATAAGCAAAACCAGGCTCAATCAAAATAATAGAATCTACTTTATTAGTATCAATTCTGCGCTCTAACACCAATTTTTGTCCAATCTCCGACTGCAATGGGGCAAAACGAAAATTATCTTTCTTGTCACGCTTGATTATAAATTGAACGGCTCCGTTGCAAAGATTACAAACACCGTCAAAAAGAATAATTTTCTTGTTTTCTTCCACGATGTAAAGATACACTAGGGTAAAAGCACCACCTAAATTTTATAAGGTATTTAAGAAAATGTTCTAGTAGTCTAAATCGAAGAAAAGGTTTTGAGCCCACGGTTCTTGTCTACGACATTTACTTCGTAGAGGTCTTTTCAATATATTGAAACAAGGGTTTTTTCAAAGACCTTTTATGAATCCATCAAAATCCAAATCTTTGTCAATATTCAATTTTTGTTTCAGTCTGTTTTTTGAAGTATGTATACTTGAAGGTAACACATTAAGGATACCTGCGATTTCCGTATTGTTCAGATCCATTTTCGCATAGGAGGCGAGGCGCAGTTCTTTGTCCGAAATTTTACCGCACAGGGATTTAAGTTGGTCTTCGAAATTTCCGTGTACCTTCGAAAAATAAGATTTAAAAACCTCCCAGTCTTTGTCTGTGGTATGCTGTGTTTTGAGGAGCATCACGATTCTTTTAAATTCGACCTTAAATTTTTCAGGCGAATTTTTTACGCGCTCGAGATTATCCTTTAATTCGGATATGAACTTGCTTCTCTGAACC
>JBARUM010000766.1:0-4168 GCA_049645725.1 Maribacter sp. | reverse complement strand
GGCCTATTGAGTGAAAAATAAGGTAACTTTGATTCTTTATTGAATAAAAATTATGACAAAAAAGGAATTTATTAGAGTTGTGATGATTCTAGTCTCAGGATTGGCAATTACAGGTTGTAAGGAAAGTGAAAAAGAAAAAGTTAAAAAGGCTACTGTTGATAAGCCAGCGGTAGAATTGGTTGAAAAAGAAATAATTACCTCAATTTTGGTAGATAAGCCCAAGGAAGTTGAAACGCCAGAGCATATGGTTTGGATTGCTGGGGGTGAGTTTATGCAAGGAGCCGTTTCCCAGGATAAAATGGCCATGGCACATGAGAAGCCGGCCATAAAGGTTGCTGTAGACGGTTTTTTTATGGACATCACGGAGGTTACGAATGCCCAGTTTTCAAGATTCATAGAGGAAACGGGTTACGTTACCGTTGCCGAGAGGGCAATTGATTGGGAAGAATTAAAAAAACAAGTTCCCGAAGGTACCGAGAAGCCGCATGATTCTATTTTGCAACCAGGAGCCTTAACTTTTAGAAAAACAAAAAGTTCATTACCAAATCTTTATGATTTTTCGCAATGGTGGAAATGGACAATTGGCGCAAATTGGAGACACCCCAACGGGCCAAAAAGCACAATAAAGGGGAAGGACAACTACCCTGTAGTACAAGTCGCCTACGAAGATGCCATAGCCTATTGTAATTGGGCTGGACGTAGATTGCCAACGGAGGCGGAATGGGAGCTAGCCGCCAGGGCAGGTAATTATGGGACAACATATTTATGGGGAAATGATGTAAGTGAACTTTCTACAAAAGCAAATACTTGGGAGGGTGAGTTTCCTGTTATAAATACCAAGATAGATGGCTATGAGCTAAGAGCCCCGGTAAAATCATACCCACCCAACGCTTATGGTTTGTATGATATGGCCGGTAATGTTTGGGAGTGGACCAGTGATTGGTACAATACAAATTATTATAAAGAAATGTCAACGACCTCAACTGGTTTAAGAAACCCGCTAGGATCTGCAAGTCCGTTTACACCCAACAATCCCTATGCAAAGGAAAAGATTATAAAAGGAGGCTCCTTCTTATGCAGTGATTCCTATTGTGCCAGTTATAGGGTATCTGCCAGAATGGGTTCCAGTATGGATTCCTCTTTAGAACATACAGGGTTTAGAACGGTAGCTTCTGTCTCAATGCTTAAAAAATGAAGATTAATTCCTCATCAGGTTTAAAACTTCATCTAGTTCTAGATTTTTGGTTCTACTTAAGGGTAGCTCGTAACCACCTATCTCAATTTGTTTATGATTATACATGTCAATCATTGAAATGTTCACGATATAGGATTTGTGAATGCGTGAAAACTGACTTTGGGGAAGTCTTTTGTAGAAAGCTTTCATTGAGGATAAAACTATAATATTTTTCCTCTTGGTAACAATTTTAATATAATCGCCCAAAGCCTCAATCCATTTTATTTCGTCTGTATAAAGCTTAACTTCTTTAAAGTCGCTCCTCACTATTAGTTGATTTTTATCTGAAAGGGCGGTTAAAAGTTCACTATTTTTCTTAACCTTTTCAATAGCTTTTTCGAATCTTTCTTTTCTCAATGGCTGTAGCAAATAATCTACAACTCCATATTCAAATGCTTTTAGTGCGTAATCTGGTTTGGAAGAAGTTACTATGATTTGAGTATTCTGGTTTATGTGATTAAGAACTTCAAAATTAATATCATTGTCAGAATCAATATTTAGGAAGATTAAATCAATATTGAAAATCATTAAATAGTCAATAGCTTTCATAACACTATTATAGGATTTTATAAATTCTAACCCTTCACTCTTGATGATAAGTTTCTTTAGGTGGATTTTTTGTAATTCTGAAGACCCAATTAAACAACAGCTAAGTAATTTCATATTAATTTTTTGTTCTAACCTTACTTACGAAACAAAAATGAAAAAGTTCAATTTCAATTAAAAAAACCATCAAATAGTGAGGTAAAGGACTTTGCTTAAAATTAACGTTAACATGATTTAAAACTTTTAATAACTTAACTGTAAGTTTTTTATTCAAAAACCTACTTTTGTAAAATATAATTTGTTGAAATATAGAATTTATGTCTGATAAAGTAGAACGAATAAAAACGTTAATAATAGGTTCAGGACCTGCAGGATATACTGCGGCGATTTATGCCGCTAGAGCCGATTTAAAACCGGTTATGTATACTGGTATGGAACCGGGCGGCCAGTTGACCACTACAACAGAGGTTGATAATTTCCCTGGGTATCCAGAAGGCATTGATGGGCCAACCATGATGGTGCAATTACAACAACAAGCGGAACGCTTTGGAACAGAAGTACGCATAGGTATGGTGACTGCCGTAGAATTGAGTAATGAAGTTGGCGGAATACATAAAATTACCGTAGATGATGATAAAATCATTGAGGCAGAGACCGTAATTATTTCTACAGGCGCAACTGCTAAGTATTTGAATATACCAAGTGAACAAAAATTACGGGGTGGAGGTGTGTCCGCCTGTGCTGTTTGTGACGGATTTTTCTATAAAGGTCAGGATGTTGCCATTGTAGGTGCCGGGGATACTGCGGCCGAGGAAGCATCATATTTGGCTAATATCTGTAATAAGGTCACCATGTTGGTACGTAAGGATTATATGAGGGCTTCCAAAGCAATGCAACACCGTGTGAATAGCCTTAAGAATATAGAGGTAAGATATAATACCGAAGTGGATGAGGTTCTTGGTGAGCAAGTGGTAGAAGGTTTAAGAATGGTAAACAATAAGACTGGGGAAAAGGAGGAAATTGCCATTACAGGATTATTCATTGCCATTGGTCATAAACCCAATACGGATATTTTCAAAGGCCAATTGGATATGGACGAAACCGGTTATTTGATTACGAAAGGGAAATCCACTAAAACGAATCTGCCCGGGGTTTTTGCTTCCGGAGATGCACAGGACAAAGAATATAGACAAGCTGTGACGGCTGCAGGTACTGGATGTATGGCTGCACTTGATGCTGAACGTTATCTAGCCAGTATAGGCTCTGTAGAAGAGGCAATAGCCGATAATTATAATATTTAGCATAAAAAAGCGGCTCAAAAGCCGCTTTTTTATGCTTTTGATTTTTCTTACTCAATCTATGCGACGGTAATTTTCCGAAAAGAATCTATGACCATCATCATCCAAGGATATTTGACTATAATGATCTTCGTCCAGTACAAGTTCAAACTTAAACACCTTTACAGTATCCTGAATGCCCATCATTACAGCTGAGCCATATTCCAAACGCTCTTCTAACTCATTTCCATTGATGGAATAAGATCCGTATCCGAACCATTCTGCGGGGTCCTCTGGAGCGTAACGTGTCCACATGACTTTACCCTTACTATAAATTTTAATTTGTCGATACCCATTAACGTTTTGTAGTGTATCCGATACTCCGGATTCATCGTAATTGTATCGGTTAATAAGTTCCCAGGTTCCTTCCAGTGAGGATTCCGATTGTAGCTTTGAAGAAGTGATGCTGGTAGCTGATACCAATATCAACATCAAAAAAACCAATCCAAGTAATTTTTTCATGGCCGTGTCTTTTAGAGTTTATAATAACATAAAAGATACGAATTATAGTATTAAATACATAAAAATTAGAGGCAATAATTAGGAATATTTCACTAAAGGGCAATGTATAATTTAGTATTCGTAATCAAAAGTATTTATTGCTTCTGTAAGCTTCTTTATATCTGCTGTCGTATGAGATGCCGAAATAACAATACGACTCATGGTTTTTGAAGTTTCATTTGGATAGTTAAAATCTGTGATTACGATAGCACACTTTTTCAAAAACGTAACGAGTTCGGGATTGTCAAAAGAAAAAGCAGGATGATTGGGCATGAAACGAAATCTTTCTATATGTTGCACGCCTTCAGTAAACAGCGAGATATTTTTATTTAACGTTCCTCTTCTATCCTTATAAATATTCTTAGCACGTAGTAAAGTGTTGAGTCCGGCCGGGCTTGCCGGGCTGGCACCACCGTAAAAATGGGTTTCCCTCATACTATTAATATCAATTAAATCACCGAAGATAGCTCCCGCTTGGACGCCCAAGCCTTTTCCCAAAGAGCAGCTAACGAAAAGCTTTTTAGGACCTAGTTTTTTAATGGAATTATAG
>JBARUM010000765.1:0-6914 GCA_049645725.1 Maribacter sp. | reverse complement strand
TCATCATATTGGTCTGAACACCCACGATTATGGAGAACTAAAAACACCCATTAAAGCTAATATGGTCTTCACGGTAGAACCGGGTATTTATATTCCGAAAGAAAAAATGGGTGTACGCTTGGAAGATGATGTGGTTATCCAGTCAAAAGGCGCTCCCTTTAATTTGATGGCAAACATTCCGATTGAAGTGGATGAGATAGAGGAGCTGATGGCTGGTTAATAAGTGCGAGCAAATACTTAGCAGATTTTTTTTGTAATTATTTTTAGCTTTTGGTTTCATGGTTTCTACGAAACTATGATATTCAGACTTTTTTGGTGTGCGGGAAATTTCCCCTTCTTCCATTCAATTATTGTTGATTAGTCTAGATACGTAATTCAAAAAAATTAAAAAAAGCGGCAATATTGCCGCTTTTAACCAAACCAAAACACTACTACTTAATTCTTCTTTTTCATTTTCTCTTCTTTCATCTTTTCTTTTTTGTCCATTTCTTCTTTCTTCATCATCTCTTCCTTTTTCATTTTTTCCTTCTTGGCCATTTCTTGTTTTTTCATCTTGTCCTCTTTGGACATAACCTCCACCTTCTTCATCGTTTCTTTCTTTTCCATTTTGGCCATTTTCTCTTTTTCGGCCGTTTCTTTCTTCATCATTTTCTCCTTTTTGGCCATTTCTTTTTTCTCCATTTTATCCTGTGCGTTTGCCGAGAACGAAAATGCTATGGATAAGACTACTAATGCGATTAATTTTTTCATGATTTTAGATTTTAAAGTTTATAAATTATCATACGACAAATGTAGCGGGCACTTCTCTAGATGTTATAACAGGAGGATAAACTTTTAGAATTTTATCGTGATACTTTCAGGATATTATTGGAAAGTTGTTTAGGCCTGCCCAGGCCAGAAGAATCAAATTATTAGGCAGCAATTCACCGCTGTAGATAATATGAATCTATCTGTAATGCCTGGTCTGAGCTAAAGGAAAAATTAAATTTGTTACACTTTATTTCGTCCAATCAGATTCATCACCAAAAAAACCGCCAAAGCAGGCAGAACCCATCCCAAACTATATTGTTGTAGTGGAATCCATTCTATTATTGGGGCTAGACCTGTACTGAGCGCAGTCGAAGTAGGGCTTCCAACACTTCTTAAAAAATCAGGAATACTAAAAAGTATGGTGGTAAACACGACAGCTCTAAAAACTTTAGGAGCGGCAAATTTTTCGGGCAGTACATTTAATAATATCAACACAATAGTTATAGGATAAATAAACATAAGAGCAGGTAGTGCCACAGCAATTATGTAGCCTACGTTAAACTGCCCCATAAGCACACCTAAGATACACCCGACGATTGCCGTGACTAAATAGACCCGTTGTGAGTCTTTAAAGCGCGATTTTACAAAGTCGGCTGATCCAGTTACGATCCCAACTGCGGTAGTAAAACAGGCTAGACTAACTAATATACTTAAAAACAGGTTTCCCGTATTTCCAAGTGTCATTTTGGCCATACCAGATAGCAATGCTGTTCTGGAAATTTCCAGGTCAAAAGAACCGTGGACCAACGCTCCAGAAAGAATTAATCCGGCATAGATCAGAAAAAGACCAAGCCCGGCTAGCCAACCTGCCTTTCGAATTAAAGCTTTTTTGTCCTCGTAGGAACCTTCTTTATGTTTAATATTTATGGATACAATAATGACCCCACCAACAACTACAGCCCCGATAGCATCAAAAGTTTGGTAACCTTCCAAAATACCATTTGTGAACGGACTTGGGAATTCCGTGGTTGGGAAATCAAATTCAAAAGAAAAAATGGTTATACCAATCAATAATAATAGAATGAGTATGATTCCCGGGGTCAATGATTTTCCAATAATATTTAGGATTTTGGAACGGTTCATTACAAAGACGAACACCAATACAAAATAGATAATACTGGTAAGCCAAGACGGGCTGTCGAAAAAAGGCTTAATGGCCATCTCATGCGTTACAGAAGCTGTCCTTGGAGAAGGTAAACTTATTGATATTGCATAAATAATAAAGGAATAGACTAAACTAAAGGTAGGCGACACCTTTTTCCCAAAATCAAAAATGGTACCCTGCAGTTTGGCGTGTGCCAAAATACCCAAAATAGGAATAAGAACAGCGGAGATACAAAAGCCTAGTGTAACCAGCCACCAAAGCTCACCGGACTTAAATCCTAATTGCGGAGGCAATATTAAATTTCCCGCACCAAAAAAAAGGGAGAATAGCGCAAAGGCAGTTATTAAGGTTTCCTTGGTTTTATACATCGTTTTAAAATAAACCGAAAGATAGCCGAAAATCTGGAATTGAAACTTTCAAAATAGTGTCACCTATAAAAAACGCTAGTTAACAACAGGAATGAGCGACATCACAACAAATTATGGTTCAGTCTTTTAAAAAGACATACTTTAACAATGATTATTTAAACCACGTCGTTCTTTAAGTCGACTTTATTAACAAAACAACATAGAACTTTAGCATTTCTCCGATACCCAAATCTGACCAATGCAACCTTAAAAACCCTACATCATGAAAAAAATATTTTGCAATATTTTTGGCCACCATTACTCAGTCTCCAAAAAGGTAACCTCACATATTAAGGAATACAAGTGTATACACTGTCAAAAACAAGTTACTACGGATGTTAGTGGTAACCTTTCTATCTTAACACCTGAACTACAGGACATCAACAGAACTTTAGAACATATCTACCAAAGAAGGCATAACGCACAACAGGTAGCATAAACCCTAATTTTAATAGGTAAATAAATTCCAACCCCTGGCCGGCGAAGGAATTTAACTGCTATTCCCGAAAATTAAGTAAGCTTTTTTTTCTTAACTGTCGTATGCCCCACAACGGTTAGGTAGAGATCGCTCTTTTTTTCGGGAATTTTTTTGTTTCTAAATTCTATTTCCTAAGACAACGAAATAGAATCAAGATTCAACAAAGTGATTAAAAAACCAAAGCACTTCATTTCTTTTCTAACCAAGATCATTCTAAATATTTTATCCTCACATATCAAAAGAATTCCACCCTTGAGCTGTCAAAGGAATTTGCGGCCCGCCCCTAGCCACTAAATTAGCTCCAAAAGAAGCATCGGTCATATGGCCTATGACCGTTAGATTGGGGTTACCGTTTATTTTTTCAAAATCATTTTGATCTATGGTAAGTAGTAGCTCATAATCTTCGCCTCCACTGAGTGCTACCAGTGTACTGTCCATCTTAAATTCTTCACAGCTTGAAATAACGGTAGGATACAACGGAATTTTGTCCTCAAAGAGATTGCACCCTACATTACTGCTCTTGCATAGGTGTAATATTTCTGAGGAAAGCCCATCGCTAATATCGATCATGGCTGTCGGCTTTATACCCAATACTTTCAAAAGTTCTGGAATATCCTTTCTGGCCTCGGGCTTCAATTGGCGCTCTACAATATAGGAGTAGGGCTCCAAATCTGGTTGACTGTTCGGGTTTACTTTAAAGACCTCTTTCTCTCGCTCCAATACCTGAAGGCCCATATAGGCACCTCCTAAATCGCCCGTGACCACTAACAGATCATTCGGTTTTGCACCGGAACGATAGGTAATCTCAGATTCATCTGCTTGACCCAGTGCAGTAAGGCTTAATAACATTCCCGTTCTAGAGGAAGTGGTATCTCCTCCAATTAAATCAACACCATAGGTTTGGCATGCTTGATGAATTCCTGCGTAAAGCTCTTCCAAGGCTTCTAAAGGAAATCTATTAGATACCGCAATAGATACCGTTATTTGCGTAGCGGTTGCATTCATAGCGTACACATCACTTAGATTTACCATCACCGCTTTGTATCCTAAATGCTTTAGAGGCATATAACTTAGGTCAAAGTGAACCCCTTCTACAAGCAAATCTGTCGTTAGCACCATCTTTTTATTCTTGTATTCTAATACGGCGGCGTCATCTCCAATTCCCTTGACGGTAGATTCTTGGGTAATCGTAAAATTCTTTGTTAGATGGTTTATCAAACCAAACTCACCTAATTTTTCTAATCCCGTTTTTTCCGTATTCTTATCTTCTAACATATTTTATTAATCTTTTATTGAATTTGAGTACCTAATACCATTTGCCATATTTAGGGTTTAGGCTTTAAATTTCAACGTTTTGCAAAAGTAAACAGGATATTTTATATCGTATCTTTACTTTAGGTATAATTTTTGCTGAACAGAAATCATGAAATTCATTCCTTTACTGCTCTTACTTCTTGTTGTAATCTCCTGTTCCAAAAACGATGATGCTACTTCCAATATGGATGAGATGCAAGTTATAGACAATCCGATTCTGGGATTAGTTCCTTGTGAAAACGGAATGGCTGGCGATTATCCTTGCAATGGGTATGATCTTTTGGGGTTTATTTCTTTATCTATTTTTCAGTCACAAGCCGGAAATGATATTTGGGGATGGATAGATTCCAGTACGGGTAAGGAATATGCTTTGATGGGACTGAATGATGGTACCGCTTTTATTGATATTTCAGATACTGAGAATCTAGTTTACTTAGGAAAATTACCAACAGCCACAACTTCTAGTACTTGGCGGGACGTAAAAGTATTCGGAGATTTCGCCTACATTGTTTCCGAAGCAGATAATCACGGCGTGCAGATATTCGATTTAAAAAAATTAAGAGATGTTGGCAATCTCCCCCGAACGTTTTCATCGGATGCTAGATATACAGCTATTGGCAATGCTCATAATATTGTTATTAATGAAGCCACAGGGTTTGCCTATCCAGTTGGGACCAATAGGGACGATGCATTTAACGGAGGGGTACACTTCTTGGATTTACAAAACCCTACTACTCCAAGGTTAGCCGGTGGTTGGGGTGATAATGGGTATACTCATGATGCACAAGTAATCAGCTATTCTGGTCCAGATACCGATTATTCAGGTGCGGAAATATTTGTGGGAGCCAATGAAGACCAAGTAGTGGTGGTGAATATAACTGACAAAGATAGCCCAACGGAGTTGGCTACTTTGCCCTATCCGAATATTGGATATACCCACCAAGGATGGTTTACGGATGATCAGCGCTATTTTATTCTGGGAGATGAATTAGATGAGGTGAATTCCGGTTTTCGTTCCAGGACATTAATTTTTGATATGACAGATTTGGATAACCCTGTCTTACACGATACCTATTTGGGACCTACCAGTGCCATTGACCATAATGGATATGCCGTAGGGGAGGAGTTTTTCTTGGCAAATTATACTGCAGGAGTACGGGTGTTGGATATTTCGCAAATTGAAGGAAAGACCATAACCGAGACCGGTTTTTTTGATACATTCCCAACTAGTGATAATACACAGTTTGACGGTGTTTGGAGTGTCTATCCTTTTTTTCCAAGCGGTAAGATTCTCGTAAGTGACATTAACCGAGGCTTTTTCATCATAAAAAAATCGAACTAAAAAACATGAAGAAATTTCTATTACTGCTAGTCCTAATGCTGATTTTTTCCTGTGTAAAGGAGGAAACGTCTATTCCCTTTGAGGCTTCAGAATCCAACTTTTTGGGAGAGGTAGAATGGGTTAGAAATTTTGGAGGAAGTGGGCAGGAAACAGCCCAGGCCATTATTCAGACTTCAGATGGTGGGTACGCAATTTTAGGTTTTTCCAATAGTTCAGATGGAGACCTTCAAGACAAGAACACTGCAGTAAATGATTACTGGCTCTTAAAATTTGATGCGGAAGGGAATTTGCAATGGAACAAAACCTATGGTGGAAGTAAAGATGACCGCGGACAAAGTTTGGTGCAGACAATAGATGGAGGCTTTGCCCTAACTGGTTATGCCATGAGCGATGATGGAGATGGAACGGTCAATAATGGTTTTCATGACAATTGGATTTTAAAACTGGACGCTGCGGGTACTATTGAATGGGAAAAAAGCTTTGGTTTCTCAGGACATGACCATTCCTATGACATTTTACAGACCCAAGACGGGGGATTCTTTTTCACTGGATTTTTGGATATTACTTCCGCTCGTGCAGACGGTAATACAGAAAAAAGTAATACACTAACTAGGCATGGTGTTGGAGAGTTTTGGGGTACGAAAATTAATAATGTAGGAGATTTACAATGGCGCGGTTATTTTGGAGGAACTAACAATGACCGATCACACGCAGTTGTTCAAGCTGAAGAGGGGGGGTTTGTAATGGCTGGCTTTACGGAAAGTGATGATTTTGACATCAGCGATACACAAGGGAGCTATGATTTTTGGATGGTAAAAGTAGATGATAAAGGTAATATGGCCTGGGAACGATCCTTTGGAGGGTCTGGGATAGAGATTTCCTATGATATTGCAAAGACCGACGATGGTGGTTATGTTGTTGCTGGAAATACATTTAGTACAGATGGGGATATTTCCAAGAGTAAAGGCGAATCTGATTTTTGGCTCATTAAGGTGAACGATGTAGGTAGTTTAGTCTGGGAGCGTTCGTTTGGTGGAACCCAGTTTGATGCCGCACAAGCCGTCATACAAAGTAAGGATGGCGGTTTTATTGTAGCAGGAAATTCTAAGAGTAAAGATATAGACGCCAGTTCAAATAACGGGGAGAACGACATTTGGATTGTTAAAACAGATCCCGATGGGAATCTTGTCTGGCAAAAATCATTCGGCGGCTCAGCAATAGATTTTGGCTTTGATGTGATCGAAAATTCGGAAGGAGGTATTTTGGTCGTAGGAGAAACATCCAGTACGGATTTTACATCAATTACTTCTAAAGGGGGCTCGGACCTCGTGGTCATTAAAATCAAGTAGCTTAGCCTATTCATTTTCAATAGAAAACCCCTATTAGTCCATACGTTATAATAATGTTAGGTTTTGTGGTAAAAACCTACTTATACCTTATATTTGTAAACTATTTAGA
>JBARUM010000764.1:0-3802 GCA_049645725.1 Maribacter sp. | reverse complement strand
ATAAAAATACCAGCTTTACTACCACTAAAACCTACACCAGGTATTATAGATGTTCTAAGAGACGGGTTCGTCAAACTAATCTTGTCCGACAACCAATCGTTTGTTAATTTCATTGGAATTTTTAACTCCCAAGCAATAAAAATTAGTTCATGTAATTCGTTATCAATTAGAATCAAATCAGGATTTACCTCTAGCATTTTAGATTTATGAGCTTCCAAATTCAAAATTTCTTTTCCTTGAGTGTAATGGTTGTTATAATATTGAAAATGAAATTTCAACTTATCCATCCAAGAATGGATATGATGTTCTTTTAATGGATTAACATACTTGAATGCAATGTCTGGAAGTAAAACTGTTGAAAAATCATTCACCTTTACCTTTTCAATGCTATATTTAGGACACATATAGGTTATGGTATGCCCTTCGGCTATTAGCCTGGAAGCAAATTCGAAACTAGCATTTATCCGGCCTGTCAATAAACTTGGAACAATAGCTATATGTGACATTTATTCACAAATTAAATTAGTACTTAAAAGATTAATTAAAAGCAAACAAAAACACTCTCTAAATCATAGATGTCTCCATTGCTTAAAAAGTGTTGACTTCACTTTACCCCTAATAGCAAAGGCAGCTCTGTATTTTTCCTTTGGTGTAAAAGCGTGTAAATCCCATCTTTTCTTTTCGGCTTCATCCCATTTTGTCTCCAACAAAGTAGCTTTATTATCTGAAGTTAATGATACAGCAAAAGCATCCAGTGGAAAAGAAAGACCATTACCTTGTGCCTTTATAAAGGCTTCCTTCCTTGTCCAACATCTATAAAAACTAGTATTCATTTCTTGTTCAGGAATTTGTTTCAATACATTTATTTCTGTCTTTGAAAAAAAACTATTGGCGATACCCAATAAGTCAAAATCAGATTTCATATACTCTATATCCACACCTATTGGTTTATCCATAAAAAAACCAATAATAGCCAGGTCTTTCGAATGTGAAACATTAAAATGAAGATTGAATACATCCTCTAAATAGGGTTTTTCAAATTCATTATACTTCAATTGTACATCTTTTGGATTCATATTCAAATAATGACCAATAAGTATTCTTAAAACACCCCTACATATAATATAGTTCCTTTTATCCCTATTAAATTTAAATCTATTTGCTTTGAGCATTTCTTCCTCAATCAGTATCATTAAGTAATCATTCACTTGATTTTCACAGATGTTTAAATCTATCTGCCAAATAATTACTTCACCCTTACGTAAACTTATATCTCTTGGAAGACTGGTATTTCTATTCATGACAATACCAATTAATAGAGTTCTCGTTCAACCAATTTCCCAACAACTATTACTTTAGGTTCAATGAAGAGTTCATGATGCTCAGCTTCAACTGGTATTGCTTTTATTTTTTCATCAGACATTTTCTGCCAATTGTCAATGTACATTTTGTTTATTTTACTATCAGGTTTTTCAGTCAATAATAAGGAAATAGCCCCAGGAAATTTTTGTTTCCACTCATAGGCATTATAGATGTCGATTAAATTTTGTTTAGTAGCTTCTAACTTCTTCTCTCCTTCGTTTCCAAAATATCGAATGCGCTTTCTTTTAATAAATGCAGGTAAATGATTTCTATAACCTAGTTTTAACGCCTTCAGTGGATTTTCAACAACTCTACTCAGAAAACCTAAAAATCTTAATTTGATACGGTCTGGAGAACTAAAATCCTCTTGATCTATTAAGCTATCTACGATAATCATCTTTACTTCTTGATCATCTGCTTTTAAAATGGAAGCTATTTCTATACCTACTGCCGTACTAAAACAATATACGAGTAGGTTATAAGGACCATTAGGCTGCACTTTTCTTATTTCCTCGGTATAGTCCTTTGCCATTTCAGCAATACTTTTATGTAGGTTATCTTCTTCAAAATCACCGGATGGCTGTAACGCATAAACTGGTCTATCATTTGGTAACGCATTTGCTAGTGGATTAAAAAAATATACTTGGGCACCACCTCCATGAATACAGAATACAGGGGTTTTATCTCCCTTGGTTTTAATTGGAACCAAATACGTGTAAGTGCTTTTTTTATCATCTTTTTCAAACAAATTGGCAAGCGACGCTACCGTAGGATGCTCCAATAAAGTTGTTGGATATAATTTAGTGCCCATTTTCTCATTTAAAATAGAAAATAACTTTACAGCCAAAAGTGACTTGCCACCAAGTTTGAAAAAATTCTCATGAATACCAATGTCATCAAGATTAAAAACATCTTGCCATATTTGAGCAATTATTCCCTCTGTTTCAGTTTTTGGTTTAGTAGTAATGTGCTCATTTTCTTCTTTTTCAAAAGCTATGCTACTTGTTTCTTTATTCTGGAACGTTGGTATTTGAGTTTTAATTTCTGAAAAATCAGTTATCTTTTTATATATTACACAGGATAAAATTTCAAGAAAATTATGAATTAACCACTCACCTACCTTTTCATATTCTGAAATATATTTAGATACAAATAATTTCAATTTCAAACTATCGCCCGGAACAAGTACAACAGAAACTGGATAAGTTGAAGTGATACCACTTTTAAAATTTGATATCGTAATAGAAGCCTCATCGGACGAAGCTACAGGATAATTTTCAAATATCAATAAACTATCAAACAAGGGTTTCTTTACTTTGTTTCTTATATGTTTAGTAATATCATCTATATCTAAGTATTCAAATGTTGAAGTTTCTAATTGTCGTTTTTGATTCTCTGCAAACCATTTTGACAAAGGTTTTTTCGAAGCTCCCAAAATATTTCTAACCGGATGTACTTTTGAAAACATACCTGTGATGTTTTCCATGTTAGGAAAATCTACAGATCTACCCGAAACTGTAGTACCATGAACACTATCAGTAATATTAAAAAATCTACACAAGGTTATCGACCAAATTCCTTGCAGGATAGTGTTTAAAGACAATCTGTTTTCCGAAGCGTATTGCTTTAAGGTATTTGTTTCACTAACATTAAATTCCTTATTCAATTTCAAATAATCACTTTGTTCAATTCTATTATGAACATCAAAGCTGCCATTACTTTTAAATTCCTTAAAATAACTTGACCAAAAGGCTTTAGCGGGCTCCTCTTTTTTTTGACCTAACCATCTTAGATAAGCTTTATAAGCAGGTAATTTCTCGAAATTTACCTCATAATTTTGAACTAAGGCTTCATAGCAACGGAATAGTTCTTTAAGGATTATATTAGATGACCATCCATCAAGAAGAAGATGGTGATTCGTCCAAAGTAACCTAAATTGCGCATCACCTAATTTAATTAATTTGACATCTAATAACGCACCCTTAGAAAAACTGACACCTTTAGTTATATTTTCTTTTATCAGTTTTGCCCATTTATTATTTTGATTAGAATCCTTTTCATTTGACCAATCTAAGAGTATAAAGTTTATACTTTTCTGTTTATGAACTACTTGTACAGGTTTTTCTAAATTTTTCCAATGAACCGAAGTACGCAATACAGCATGCCTGGCGACCATAAAACCCCATGCCTCCTCAAATTTTGATAATTCTATAGTTCCCAAAATATCACATTGAACATTAAGAAAACCTTGGTCTTTCTTACTAGACAAACTATGAAACAACAAACCCTGCTGGACTTGATTCAAAGGATGTATTGATTCTATGTCTTTTTTAGAATTATGCTGTGTCATTATTATTGTTTCTAATAAATTCTATTTTTTTGCTTAAAAATCCAATTTGTCCAACAAATCATCTAAATCATCTTGATTTATATCTAGTTC
>JBARUM010000763.1:0-4794 GCA_049645725.1 Maribacter sp. | reverse complement strand
GAACATAGGAGTCCATTATTTTTGTTTTACTTGATGCTATTTTTTTTGGGTCAGATAATCCTTCAAACACAACAAAATCAGATTTCATTTTTTTAGTAGCAATTAGAATAGTAGATTTTCCTTCTCCTCTAATAACAATACCACTTTTTTTAATTTTCAAAATACCTTCGACATTGTAAGTTCCAGATTTTAAAAACAAAGCACCTCTAAAACCATTCTCATCCGGTTGCGAAGCTTCTAATTGATTTATAGCCTGTTGTAAACGATTTAGATTGTTGCCATCTATTGCATTCAAGGTTATTTTTGATTTAATCTGCGGAATAGGCCTTTCGCCATGATTATAACCTACATAACTGTAATCGGGAATTCTATTTCCTTTAGCATCTTCAACGTATGTCAACATTCCATTAGTATCGTAGCCTAGAAGTTTTGATGTTTGCGCATTTAATATTAGCGACGTAAGGCATAAAAATAGTACGTTTTTCATATCTTATTTCTTCCAAATTTCTTCCATTTCTTCTAAAGTTTTTCCTTTCGTTTCAGGAACTAATCTCCAAACGAATATCGCAGAGATTATACTCATTATTCCATAGAAAAGATAGGTTCCTCCATTACTCATTTCCATCATTGGTGGATATGTAGAAGAAATAAGAAAATTAGCGGCCCACTGCGCTGCAACAGCTATTGCTACAGCCTGACTTCTGATTGTATTAGGAAATATCTCTGAAATTAGTACCCAACAAATTGGACCCCAACTCATCATAAAGGATGCAGTATAAATAATTATGAATACTAAGGTGGTTATTCCTATTATATTCATAAAGGCTAGGGTAGAGATGGCAATCATTCCTATTGCCATGCCTATTGAACCCACAAATAACAATGGTTTTCTTCCCCATTTATCGACCGTCATTATTGCGATAACGGTAAATACTACATTGACCAATCCCATAATAATGGTCTGTAACATAGAGGCATCTTTGGCTGCGCCCATACTTTCAAAAATTCGGGGCGCATAATATAATGCCACATTAATACCTACGAACTGTTGAAAGACAGACAGTAAAACTCCGATAAGAATCACTGCTTTACCATAGGAAAACAATTTGGCTTGATTGGTATCAACTGTCTTTTTTATATCACTTAGTATTTGTTTCGCTTTCTCTAAACCATTGAATTTGGACAAGATGGATAACGCTTTGTCATCTTCCTGTTTTAACGCTAGGTATCTTGGAGATTCCGGTACGAAGAACATTAGGATAACAAATATTGATGCAGGAATCGCTTCTGATAAAAACATTCTCCTCCATCCAACTTCATTGATCCATTCTATGGTCTGACCATCTGAAATACCCCAGTTTACAAAGTACACTACGAGCATCCCAAAAATGATGGCAAATTGATTTAAAGAAACCAATCTTCCCCTAATATCCGCAGGTGCAATTTCCCCAATATACATCGGACAAACTGCAGATGCTAGACCAACACCAATACCTCCTATAATTCTGTAAAAATTGAAGATCCAAAGTAAGCCCATGCTAGCCTTCCCTTTTTCGAAGAATAAAAACTCTGGAGTGGAAGAACCTAGAGCTGATAAGAGGAATAAAATACCTGCGATTATTAGCGCCTTTTTTCTTCCGTAAGAAGAAAAAAAACCAGAAATAGCACCACCGATAATACAACCTATCAGTGCTGATGAAACTGTTACACCATGTAAAAAGGAGCTTAAACCTTGGCTGTCTATTAAGAAAGCTTGAATTGATTTTTCCGCTCCGGAAATTACTGCGGTATCATAACCGAATAGTAACCCACCCAATGTTGCAACGATAGTTACCACATAAATATATGCTGTGTTTTGCTTCATAATTTCTGTTTGCCCATAGTGGGTTTTAAAATCATTATAATCTACTTTTTACTTAGTGAAGGCTGCCCCGTTAACCCGAACCAGAAAAGAACCGTACCATGAGTGGTATGGTTCTTTTAAAAAATAAGATATTAAAAATTTTAATTTATACAGCATTTTCCTTCTCCTTTCCAAGTTCTTCTAATCTTGGTAAACAAATATCCTCTGAAAACGATCTAATCTCCACGTCGGCACCTTGTAAATCGTCTAAAGTTAGTCACTCCTTCACATATGTCTACAATTTACTCGACTTCGACAGGACCATCAGAGATAACATTTCTACCGGAACATTAATTCTTTATTCTTTGGTAAGTTAGGGCCTGCGAACATAAAAGGTGCCTTGATAACCACTTCCCGAAGGACATGTTTGGCAAATGTTCTTTTTTTCCTAGTCGATAACTGTGATCTGACCACAAAACTATAATGGTGTCATCTGAATGGTCACTACTTTCCAACGCGTCCAGTATGCGTCCCAGTTCATAATGGACAAAACTCATACATGCGAGATAGACCTATACTTTATTTTTCCATTCCCGTTCTTTTTCGCCCATCGGGTGGATGGTCTCATTGGTAAATCATAAACCTGTCATTCAAAGTGCGAAATATCATTGAAATTATCAATAGTAGTAAAAAGCACATTGGGTCTGGCCCAGCTATTAAATATTCATCTTTTTTTCACTTTTACAAGCTGTAAGAGGAATTAGAGCTTGTTCATTTGTTGCCTTCATGTTGTTAGTCCTCTAATTTTATGATTTCACTACCTGCTAATAAAAATGCACCTGTACCATAATTTTGCCAGCTATCTGCATCGGCAGGTTTTGGATCATAACCAATGTTCTGTACCCAACCAACTCTTCCATCTTCATGCTGACATTTTTTAATAGCATCCCATGCCTTTATTACTGAAGGCTTATATATTTTATCAAGGTATCCGTTATTGATACCCCACGCAAGAGCAAAAGTATGAAAGCCACTACCACTAACTTCTCCATGAACATAAGATTCAGGACTTAATAAACTCGTGCTCCATAATCCTTCCTCTGATTGGATGGATAGTATTTTAGCTGCAATCTCCTTGTACAGTTCTATATAAAATGGACGGTGTTTATAGTCTTTGGGCATATCTTCTAGTAATAAGGCTAAACCACCTATTACCCATCCGTTTCCTCTGGACCAAAATATCTTTTTACCATTTTCCTCTTTCCTATCATCTGCAGTTCCGTTCCAAACAAATCTTAAATCTCTAGCAAACAAGTGCTCCTCTTTATCGTAAAGTTGATTGTACGTTTCCATGTAAAATTTGTGCATATCCTCTAAATATTCAGGTCGATTTTTGTGCTTAGCATACAGATTTATTACAGGAGGTGCCATAAATAAGGCATCGCACCACCACCACAAGATATTCTTCATATTATTTTCATCCGTTCCCTCGCTCCAGCTATTAGGTTCGCGTAAATGCTTATCTATAAAGGCAGCTGTTGGTGCCAAATCAACAAAATTCTTACGTCCTCCATTCATATCAATGTACAGGTAACTATAAGAAATGGCTACATCATCTGCATGATATATCCGATCATAGGTTTTCCAATCATTCCAATAGCCTTGGTTTTTTAAAGCGGCCATAAACATCATATTTTGGGTTGCCTTATGCGCTCTGGCAACTCCTATGTAGTAGGCGCCATTTGTCCAATCCGTAGGCGACTCCGCCATAATTGGATGCGCCTCCTGCCATTCCAAGGCTTTAATCATAGACGCTTCTACATCTTCTTTATTTATTAAATTCTGTGCGGTTGCCTTGTGGCTTACTATAAAATTTAAAAGAATTAATACTACAAAGTATGCTATTAGTGGTTGTTTCATTTTTCTATGCTATTTTTTATTTAGATTCTCATTTCTTGCCCTCATTAGAATTATATCATGGTCTTGGGATTTCAGGGTACTGACCATGTAAACGGAAACCTCGACGAAGAGTGTCGAGGAGTTTTTTTAATATTAAAGCACGGGTTTCCAACCCTCTTCGTATGATCTAGACCAAAGTTTCATAGCATCTCTATCAAAAATTCTTCCAGATTCTTGATCAACATCAAAACCTTTATTTACTCTATAAGAAATATTGGCATAATGGGTCAGCATTTGTGACATCGCTCCAACTTCAATAGAAGAGGTTAATTCTGCTTTTCCACGAATAGCATCAAAAAAGTTTACAGTGTGCGCCGTAGACAAAGCTCCACCACCACCTAAAGCGACCCCATCTTCCGAATCGCCTCTCATTTCATCAATTTTTTTTCCTGCTCGATCAAAAAGTTCATAGCCGCCACGGTCAACCATCACAGAACCTTCTGTTCCCATAATAAGTGTACCTCTTCCTCTTCCGTATTTATTGTAACGATTGCGACTTACGCCATCCCATTGAATGATTTTATCATTTCCAAATTTATACGTTGCCAACATTTCGTCATACATTTCCCACCCATCATCAACAAAGTGGTTTTTTCCTGCTATCACGCTTACTGATTTAGGGTAATTGACATCTAATGCCCAACGCGCTATATCTAACTCATGTGTAGCATTATTTCCCATTTCAGCTGTTCCAAAATCCCAACCGTACCAATGCCAATTATAATTCCATGTGTCATGCGTATATTCTTTTCTTGGTGAAGGTCCCTGGAATAAATCCCAGTTCAAACCCTCTGGAGGAGCCGTTTGAATTTGGTGGGGAACTCTACCTCTGCCATTTGCATAAAATGCAATGGCTTTGTAAGCGTTTCCTATTAAACCATTGTGGATTTCATTTATTATTTTAATGCTTTGAGGAGACGAACGTTGTTGATTACCCATTTGAACTACTTTACCATACTTCTTTTGAGCTTCAACTACCAGTTGATTTTCCC
>JBARUM010000762.1:0-2931 GCA_049645725.1 Maribacter sp. | reverse complement strand
GTCCTTTTCATACTTATGAAAAGGACTTTTTTTTGAAAAATGGAAGGCGTAAATTATTCGGCTAAACAAGTAAATGGGGTATTAGCTCAGTTGGTTTAGAGCGCTGCCTTGACAGGGCAGAGGTCATTGGTTCGACTCCAATATATCCCACTTTTAAGTGACTTGAATAAAAAAAGTCACTTGTTCGCCCCGAGGTTTCGGGGCAGTACCTCCCACCAAAAAGCCAGTCATTCGGAAGAGTGACTGGCTTTTTGTTTAGAAATGGTGTGAATATTACTCGCTCCTCAAAGCATCTACTGGATTTGAGGTGGCAGCTTTAATACACCTAGCGAAGACAGTAAGTGATGCGAGTATGAACGTACCGATCACGATGAACATTGTTGCAAGAAAGGACACCTCAACATGATAGGCAAAGTCGTTGAGCCAGCTGTTCATCACTAAGTAGGCGAGGGGCACGGCAACTAAACCTGCAAGAACTATCAGCCTATAGATCTGCTTATTGAAAAGATGAATTATTTGGAGAACACTCGCGCCTAGCACTTTTCTTACGCCAACTTCTTTGGTTTTTGATTGCACCATAAATGTAACCAAGCCGTAAAGGCCCAAACACGAAATGAGGATAGCAATGGTGGTGAATATCCCGAAAATTTTCCCTAATCGAATTTCTAAAGAGTAAAGGTTGTCGAATCGAGTATCTAAGAATTGATACTGGAAAGGACGGTCTGGAATATGTTTTGTCCATGATTTTTCTACTTCGGCAATTGTCTCTTGAATATGATCAGTACTTACTTCAATTAGAGTATAAGCGAAACTGGAGCCTTTAGATGGTTCATAAACAAATATCATGGGCTTAATCGATTCATAAAGAGACTCCATATGAATATCCTTTATAATGCCTTTTATTTTCATTTCCTCAAGCGTGAATGAATAAGGTTTTTCAAGAGGGTTATCTACGCCCAGCGGATTTACGGCTTCAATCATTTTAGCCAAGGTTTCATTAATAATTACACCATCATCATTTTCAAAAGGTTTATCTGGGTTGAAATTTCCTCCTGTGATAAATTCGAAATCAAGAATTTCAGCATAATTATGGTCAATGTTATGTTGATAGATTACTTCGCCAAATGGATTGTTTGAACTGCTTACCCTATGCTCTTTCCCTCCAGGGGGACTTGTGGTGAAGGAAGTGTTAGTTACTTCTGGAATGGCCTTTAATTCAGTTTTGAATAAGTTAAAATTTGATGACTGTGCCACGTCAACCAATATGATTTGGTCTGGTTCAAAGGCTAGTGTTTGTTTGGTCATATATTTGACCTGATCACGAACTACCTTTGCGCAAACAATCATTACAATGGGTATAACAAATTGAAAAACAACGAGCCCTTTTCTTAAGCTAGCGCCCTTGGTTGAGCTGGCAATGTTGCCCTTGATAAACTCGGTAAATTTGAAACGTGAAACCAAAAACGCTGGATAAAGACCCGCAACTATAGCTATTAGGAGTGTTGTGGCTAAAATGGAAACCCAAAACCATGGATCTGACCAATAGTTGAAGATCAATTGGTGGCCAATGGTTTGTTCGAAATATGGGAGACATAATGCTGTAACGAGTAGTGAAAGAAGAAGGGATGAAAAACAGAAGAGGAATGACTCAGCTACAAATTGATAAATGAAACTCAGCTTTCCTGCCCCTATAATCTTTCTTAAACCTGCCTCTTGCCCTCTCTGTAAGGCTCTAGCTGCAGAAAGATTAGTATAATTAATGATGGCCAAGGCAAGAATAAAGATGGCTACAATGGCAAAAATGATGTACATCTGCTTATCCGAAGGTTTGATAATATTATCGGTTACCTTTCTGTCATATTTAGCTTGCTGAAATGAAGAAAGCCGAAAAGTGATAGTCTTCATATAGTCCCCTTCAACCAGCGGAATTATGGTTGTATTGATGATTCTCGCTGCGGATTCTGCCTTTTCATTAGGGGCTAATTTGATATAAGTAGTAGATAGCGTGGATAATGGGTTTCGAATATTGTCTCTATTTCCATCTTTGTAATTAAGAAAACTAAATTGAATACTGGAGTGTGGAGGAGGATCCTTCACTACTGCCGTGACTGTAAATTGGTTATTGTAATTGCCCGTAGTTACAATGTCTTTACCAATAGCAGAGGTGGTGCCAAATAGTTTGAGCGCAGTCTTTTCTGTAATAATGATGTCTGTAGCTTGATTTAAAGCACCTTTCTGTACTCCTTCGATAAAGTTTTGAGGAAAAAAATCAAAGAATGTTGAATCAGTACTGATGAACTCTTCTTGATAGAAATTACGCTTTTGTGAGTCGTCTATAATTACATCCTGAGCGATTTTATTCATTTTAACCTGATGTGTCACTTGCGGAATCAATTCGACCAATGCAGACCCTAAGCCAGAATGCACTCTGCCATTAAAGCCTTCGTTAGCTCTAAATTCAGTAGAGCCTTCCACTCGATAAATTATATCCTTGTCCTCCAGGTCATAATCTTTTCTAAACTCATCGGCAATGAATAAACCCAAAATTAGACTGCTCGAAAGGCCAATACACAGCCCAACAATGTTAATGATGGAAAATGACTTATGCCTGAATATGCCTCTCAAGGCCGTTTTAAAATAATGTCTGATCATTGAGATAAAGCTTAAAGGATGAGTGGAATTGCTTTGATAGTCAAAAAGATAACTTCGAAATGAACGGAGGACGGTCCAGTAGTAAATTCTGCGGGCTTTTTTATAGCCATAGCTTTGAATTTGGTCTTGGAACTCTTCGAATAAATCACCCTCAATTTCTTCTAACCTATGTTCAGCACAAAAGAACCTAAGGACTTTTAAGGGTAGTTTAGGGGGCTGCTGCATGGCTCAAGAATTTTTGAAAAGTGCTTGAGGCATGTTACTCCAAAGCGACTGTCG
>JBARUM010000761.1:0-2171 GCA_049645725.1 Maribacter sp. | reverse complement strand
GCATAGGTGCGGATGGTCTGTTGTTATTGGAAAATGACGAATTGTCAGATTTCCGGATGGTTTATTTTAACGCAGATGGAAGGGAAGGTAGTATGTGTGGTAATGGAGGCAGGTGCATTGTAGCCTTTGCAAATTTTTTAGATATTATTGACGTGAAAACAACTTTCATAGCGGTTGACGGTCTTCATGAAGCGTCTATTGAGGGTACAACGGTAAGTCTAAAAATGATGAATGTATCCGAAATAAAAAGTAAAGAAAATGCCATGTTTTTGAATACTGGCTCTCCCCATCATGTGCAACTGGTACCAAACCTTCCTGATTTTAATGTGGTTAAAGAAGGTGCTAGATTACGATACGGTTTATATGGCGAAGCTGGAAGTAACATTAATTTTGTTTCCGAGGAAGAACCGGACACTTTTTCCATTAGAACATACGAACGTGGTGTGGAAGATGAGACACTGTCCTGTGGTACAGGTGTGACCGCCGCGGCAATTGCCATGCATAGTTTGGGAAAGACTACATCCGATAACATAAACGTGAATGCTCTTGGCGGAAAATTAAATGTCCGTTTTAAATATGAAAATGGAGCCTATTCCGATATTTATCTAATTGGGGAGGCCAAGCAGGTTTTTAAAGGAGATATCTCATGGTAATCCTAAAAGGAGATAAAATCTATTTGAGGGCGCTGGAGCAAGATGATTTGGAGTTCCTCTATGAATTGGAAAACAATTCAGAAATTTGGGAAATTAGTGGAACGGTTACGCCCTATTCAAAAAGTGTTTTGAAGTTTTATCTGGAAAATGCCCACAGGGATATTTATGACGTAAAGCAACTTCGCTTGGTTATCTGTAGCCAAAACAATAAATCATTGGGTTTGATCGACTTGATTGATTTTGATCCTAAGAATAAAAGAGCAGGTTTAGGAATCGTGATCGTAGATGCCGATAATAGAAATAAAGGTATTGGGTCGGAAGCAATAAAGCTTTTATGCAATTATGCCTTTAAGGTATTGGACTTAAGGCAACTGTATGCCAATATATTGGAAGAAAACGTTCCTAGTATCCATTTGTTCAAAAAAATGGGATTTATATCCGTTGGAATTAAGAAAGAATGGATTTTCGCAAACGGGATTTTTAAAAATGAAATCTTATTTCAAAAACTAAATAACTAATGTACATTAAACGTATTTTATTGGCTATAGTTCTCATTGGACTTGTAGCAGGTGGGGTTTTCGCCTATATGGTCTATGGCACTTTCTTTACTCCAAACACCAATTTTAATAACAAAGAAGCTTTTGTTTACATTCCTTCCTCAGCTTCGCTTGAAGAGCTTATAGTACAGTTGGAGCCGCTATTATTAGATGCGGATTCTTTTATTTCCGCTGCGGGAAGAAAAGGCTATACGCAAAATATAAAGGGAGGGAAATACCGTATCGCTAAAGGGATGAATAATAACGAGATAATCAACTCCTTAAGAAGTCTTAATGTACCCGTAAAGGTTTCATTTAATAATCAAGAGCGGGTAGAAGACCTTGCAGGAAGGATTTCAGAACAGATTGAAGCGGATAGTTTAAGTTTAGTGATGGCATTCAAGGATACCGAGTTCTTAAAATCTCAAGGATTTAATGAAGACAATAAATTATCGCTTTACATACCTAACAGTTATGAGTTTTTCTGGAATACAACTGCTGAGGATTTCAGGGGTCGAATGTTGAAGGAATACAAGCGCTTTTGGAATGAGGATAGAATTGCCAAAAGTAAAGCCCTTGGAATGGCGCCTAATGAGGTAGTTGCATTGGCATCTATTGTTCATAAGGAAACCGCTAAAATAGATGAGCGCCCAAAAGTAGCAGGTCTTTATTTGAACAGATTAAAAAAGGGTATGTTATTACAGGCAGATCCAACAGTTATCTATTCCATCAAGAAAGAAACAGGAAATTTTGATACCATAATAAAGAGAGTGCTTTATAAGGACTTGGAATTGGATTCTCCTTATAACACATACAAGAACTCAGGTGTTCCTCCTGGACCTATTACTATGCCGGATATTAGTGCCATAGATGCTGTTTTAAACTCGGAAAAGCATAATTACTACTATATGGTTGCCAATGTGGAGAATTTTGGATATCATATGTTCGCTAAGGATATGGCGCAACATAACCGAAATAAAGT
>JBARUM010000760.1:0-3922 GCA_049645725.1 Maribacter sp. | reverse complement strand
CAACAGCACGCTGTATAAGATGCTGAACACTGAAAATGTGGCCACTTATCTCATTTTTACCCTAGTATTGATAATTGCCCTTTTTAATGTGGTTGGAGCTATTATTATGATGATTTTAGATAAACAGCAAAACTCCAAAACCCTCTATAGTTTTGGAACTACGATTGAGGCACTTCGTTCTATTTATTTTATGCAAGGTGTTTTAGTCACTAGCCTTGGCGGCGTTATTGGGGTATTGTTGGGGTCTTTATTAGTTTGGTCCCAGCTGACCTTTGGGTGGCTTCGGATTACCCCTTCTTTGGCATATCCAGTAGAATATAAATTAATGAATGTTTTTTTGGTGCTGGCTACCATAGTGGTTTTAGGAATCATCGCCTCCAAGATTGCCAGTAGCCGGATCAATAAAAAGCTGATTTCCTTAAACTAGACTGAATTCATAATCCCCAAACTTTTCCAAAACCTCGTCAAAAGCAGCAAAAACACTTGCGGAATCATCGCTTGTGACCATTTTCATCCGGTATTCCTTAAAATGTGGAATTCCCTTAAAGTAGTTAGTATAGTGTCTGCGAGTCTCAAACACCCCTAAAATTTCTCCTTTCCAATCAATGGCCATCTGTAGATGTCGCCTTGCGGCTTCCACCCGTTCCTGCATTGTAGGTGGTTGCAGATGTGTTCCAGTTTCAAAAAAGTGTTTTACTTCCCTAAAAAACCAAGGATAGCCAATACTTGCACGACCGATCATGGCCCCGTCCAATCCATATTCGTCTCTCATTTTCATGGCAGCCTCTGGAGTATCAACATCCCCATTGCCAAAAACCGGTATATGCATTCTAGGATTGTTCTTTACTTCTGCAATTGGAATCCAATTCGCGTTGCCCTTGTACATCTGGGCGCGGGTCCTGCCGTGTATTGCTATCGCTTTGCAACCTACATCTTGAAGGCGCTCTGCAACCTCAACAATTTTAATAGAATTTTCGTCCCAGCCCAAACGGGTCTTTACGGTAATAGGCAGTTTGGTGTGTTCAACCATCGCCTTAGTCAAGGACACCATTAAATCAATATCTTTCAAAATCCCGGCACCCGCTCCCTTTGAAACCACCTTCTTCACAGGACAACCAAAATTGATGTCAATAATGTCCGGATTAGACTTTTCAACAATTTCAACAGATTGTAACATGGAATCTAAATTCGCCCCAAAAATCTGAATTCCTACTGGACGTTCTTTTTCATAGATGTCCAACTTCATAACACTTTTGGCCGCGTCCCTAATCAATCCTTCTGAAGAAATAAACTCCGTATATACTACATCTGCACCTTGCTCCTTGCATAGCGCACGAAAAGGCGGATCGCTTACATCTTCCATTGGAGCAAGAAGTAAGGGGAATTCCGGTAATTGTATATCTCCTATTTTGGGCATAGGTAAACTTTAAGGGTGCAAAATTACATCATTTTTAGAAAGTAATTTCTACGGTCTTTTTTTCTCCTTCCCTATCCACGGTGACCTTTGTTACATTTCCTTCCTCAAAAACGGACAGGGCTCTCATATAGCTCATCATATCTATTACCATGCTATCGCCCATTTGTATCACTACGTCACCCTTTTTGAGTCCTGCTTTGGCCGCAGGGCGGCCATCCGTTACACCATCTATGCGCATGCCTTTACCATCAAAAAGGTAGTCTGGCATAACGCCCAGGGCTACTTTAAAACGAGGAACATCCTCGCTTTCGTTCTTAGTGGTTCTAAATGCCAATTTGGCATCATCATCCAACTCGGAAATTATACTAATCATATAGTCCCTAATCAGTTTCATCCCCTCATAATTCAACTTTTCAGAATCGTCCGAAGGTTTGTGGTAATCCGCATGCTGTCCTGTAAAAAAGTGCAATGCCGGAATATCCTGTAAATAGAAGGAGGTATGATCCGAAGGTCCCACGCCAGATTCACTCAATACCAACTTAAAATTTTCATTAGTCGCATTCAGAACCTGGTTCCATATAGGTGAGGTTCCAGTGCCACTTATAGATAGGGTATTGTCATTTCGTAACCTTCCCACCATATCCATATTTAACATGTACGTAGCTCTTTTCAAGTCAATAGTAGGGTTTTTGGTAAAGAAATTACTCCCTAGTAAACCCATTTCCTCACCAGAAAATGCCATAAATAAATAATTGCTTCCTTTTAGACTGTCCTTCAGTTTTTCAGCTAGTTGAAGCATTATTCCAACCCCACTGGCATTGTCGTCCGCTCCGTTGTGGATTGCCGCTCCGTCCGCATACAAAGAACCGGCACCACCCATTCCCAAATGATCATAATGAGCGCCTATTATAACGGTTTTATTTGCTTGATTATCCAGATAGCCTATAACATTGGTTCCTGTAATCGTACTATCTCCGTCTACAAAATCTATTTCGGAATGTGGATCTGTTTTTTGCTTAAAGGTAAAGGTTTGGAAATAGGTGCCCGCATTGCCTTTTGGTGAAAGGCCAATGGCTTCCATTCTTTTTTTTATGTATGAAGCGGCCATCAACTCATAGTTGGTACCTGTTTCACGTCCTTGCAGACTATCGCTTGCCAAATATGTGATATCTTCCTTTAGCGTGGTTTCTTTTGGTTTTTCCTTCTTACAGGAAAACGTCAAAAGCAAAAACAGACCAAATACAGTCTTTTTAATCATTTTTGGATGTAGTTTTATGTAAAATTAAGCATCCTATGAGAATTTTGGTCCTCTTAGCAGTTCTATTCTTTTTTACAAATTGTAGGAACAATTCTAAAAAAAATGTAGTTACGGAGACCGAAGAAAAAACTTCCCTTATGGCGGGAACAGATACTTTGATCTATCCCGAGGAAAAGTATTTTAAATCGATAAGACAAATCACTTTTGGTGGTGATAACGCAGAAGCGTATTGGAGTTGGGATGATAAACAAATAATCTTTCAATCCAATAATGCAGATTGGGGCATGGAGTGTGATCAAATGTTTCTTATGAACATTGAGGAAAGTTTCCCGGATAGTATTCCTCCAATGGTGAGTACTGGTTTGGGAAGGACTACTTGCGCCTATTTCTTGCCGGACAACAAACATTTTGTATATGGCTCTACACATTTAGTGGATGCCAAATGCCCAGAAGTTCCATTGCGTAAAAACGGGAACTATGTTTGGCCTGTCTACGATTCATTTGACATTTTCGTCTCCGACCTAGATGGAAACATAACTGCTCAACTAACTGATTTACCTGGTTACGATGCCGAGGCTACGGTATCTCCCAAAGGTGATAAAATCGTTTTCACCTCTACACGAAGTGGTGACTTGGAACTTTATACCATGAATCTTGATGGTTCCAATGTAAAACAGATTACGGACGAACTTGGTTATGACGGGGGAGCATTCTTCTCTCCAGATGGTAGTAAGCTCATCTTTAGGGCGTCACGGCCCAAAACTCCTGAGGCTATTAAAAAGTACAAGGATTTATTGGCAGAGGGCTTAGTAGAACCTACGGAAATGGAGCTTTTTATATGCGATGCAGACGGATCTAACCTAAAACAATTGACTTTTCTTGGTAACGCTAATTGGAGTCCGTTCTTCCACCCATCCGGAAAAAAAATACTGTTCTCCAGTAATTTTGAGGCCGAAAAAGGTTTCCCTTTCAACCTGTATTTTATTGATATTGATGGCAAGAATCTTGAGCGTATTACCCATGGTGAAACTTTTGATGCATTTCCCGTATTCTCCAACGACGGCAAATACCTAGCTTTTTCCAGTAACAGGAACAATGGAGGTACACGTGATACGAATCTGTTCATTGCCGAATGGCAAGAAGCCTCCCCTAACCCCTCCAAAGGAGGAGAATAAATGTCCTTGTTTTCAATTCCATATGAGCCAGTTTTATTTGGCATAAAGGTTAACGTTCATTTAGGCCTGGAG
>JBARUM010000759.1:0-1692 GCA_049645725.1 Maribacter sp. | reverse complement strand
TACTAGGCCTGATGAGGTCACTTCCAAAAAATTATCGCGCGAACCATGCGGAATAGGCACTTGGGTAATGGGATTTTTTTTGGAGTTTATCCAATAAGGCAGAATACAGATAATAATCAATGAAAGTAATGAAAATCCGAAAGCGACCATGCGCCAAAACAACCTTTTGAATTCCTTCCAAAAAACTAAGAAGGTGACATTTTTATATTCTCCTACCTGATCTTTGGCAGCATCCATAAGTACCATTCCAATTAATGGAAAAATAAAAAAGACGATTCCGAATATTGGAGTAACATGATGTGAAGTAACGGTTACGGCGATAAGCGAAAGGCTAGTAGCCAAGTAGCGTAATGTTCCAGTTTTAAGCCAACTGTAAACTTCGGGTAAGGCATGTAACAATAGAGACAGACCAACAATACTCGGCAATTGCCCGAAGAGATGCAACGTTTCTATAAAAGTTGATGAAAATACGGATAGCAATGCTGTATAACCAGCAATTTTTCGATTCCCCGTCATTAAAAGCCCAAAGCGATAACAACCGGTAATGAAAAGTACAATGGCTATCAAGGCCACCGAGAACAGCCCGAACTTTAGTCCGCCTATATATGAAAGAATAGCAATGGATTGATGTACCAATGGGGGATAGGCCTGCACGGTAAAACCGGTATACCACCTGTAATCCCAAGGCTCAAACCAACTTTGAGCATAGTGATCGGCAAAAAACAGATGAATTAGGGCATCATACGTGCTTTCCAAAGTAAAAAAGATACTGGAACCATGAAAAGCGAGCCCTATAAAGAGTGCTAAAATCAGTAAAGTATTCGTTCGTTGCACGTTTGTTAATTGTAGGAAATTATAACAATTTAAAGGTATATATATTGTGTGTTTTCGCTATAACCCGCTACCGAACATATAAATCCACTCGTCTATAGAAAACGGTCATCCATCTTTTGGAGCCAAAAAGAGATAGCAAAGGAGCTACATTTGCTTTAGAAATAACACATATTTAACCTAATTTTAATTTAAGACTTAACCTATGAAAATCTTAACTATTGATGATCAACAATTGATTTTACTATCCGTAGAGAAACGATTAACGGAACTGGGATATGAAGTAAAAACCGCTAACAGCGGAATGGCCGGTATTTCCGCTATTGACACCTTTGACCCTGATATGGTTATCGTGGACATAAATATGCCAGACTTATCTGGTATAGAGGTCATTCAACATATAAGAATTGTTAGAAAGTTACATATACCCATTTTGGTAATGTCCGGTAATACGAACGAAAAAACCATATTGGAGAGCTATAATCTCGGTATTGATGACTATATGAAGAAGCCCGTTAGCCTTGATGAAATGGTAGCGCGTATTAACCGGATTTTAGGTAATAATTTTGTCCAGCTATATACAGAAACCAATGTCGATACCAAAATTATTGGACAATATGGGGTTGGTGTGGTCATTCCTTGCTACAATGAAGAAAATAGATTGTCTAGTGCCTTGTTCAAAGATTTTATAGATAAGAACGTAGGGTACCACCTTTGTTTTGTAAATGATGGCAGTACTGACAACACGTTGGACGTCCTTGAAAAACTAAGAAAAGGTAATGAGGAAAACATATCGATTTTAAATTGTAAAAAAAACGGAGGTAAAGCAGAAGCTGTAAGACAAGGTATTCAATATATATC
>JBARUM010000758.1:0-3064 GCA_049645725.1 Maribacter sp. | reverse complement strand
GCTGTTATCGCCGCAGCCGAAGCGTCGCGAGGGATCTCCGGATAATCTGCCGGATTGTATTCCCACTCAGGAACAAAGCCTTCGTCTGCCACATTGTAATCCCAGTAAGGAATTAAGTCCTCCGGCAAATTCTTGTGGTGAAGCATATACCCGGCAATGTTTTCAGCAAAATCCAGAAATTTCTGGTCTTTTGTGTAGCGGTAGCTCAACACATAGCCATACAATCCCCAGGCTTGCCCCCGCGCCCACGGCGATTCATCGGTAAATCCCTGACACGTTGCTTTGTCCAGTACTGCTCCGGTTATCGTATCATAATCGACAACATGGTAACACGAATAATCGTCGCGATAATGATTCTTCATAGTAGTTTCGGCATGCTGCACCGCAATGTCCCTATACTTCTTGTTGCTGCTTAAAATACTGGCTTCAAACAGTAGTTCCAGGTTCATCATGTTGTCGATGATCACCGGGTAAAACCACTCTGTTTTTTCGTCCCAGGCTTTGCGGTAATCCCACGATTCGATGGCCAGTGTTTTTTCGCTGTAACGCTTGCTCAGGGACTCGGCAGTTTGCACCAGGATATCTTTGTAGTCTAGTCCGGCAATCTTCATCCCGTTGCCATAGCTGCAGTACATCATAAAACCAACATCGTGGTGCCCGCTCCAATATTGAATCGTATCTAAAGCTTCTGTCCATTTTATGGCTTCATTTTTCCATTTATCATCTTTGGTAAGCTCGTACATATACCATAAGTTTCCGGCAAAAAAGCCGCTGGTCCAGTTGTAAATGCCAACTGTTTTTAAACTTCCATCTTCGTTAATAGTCCTTGGAATTTTGGTAGGGTTACTTTCTGTTTGCAAGGTAGTATCCAACTTGCCGGCAATAAAAGCCAAGGTATCAAAGTTTTCTTTCTCTTTCTTTTGGCTGGCACATCCTGCAAGAATTGCCAACGCACAGAATACTCCTAATAATCGTCCCATAAAATGTAAGGCTTATAGTTTTTCAATGGTAATTTTATAGTTGTCTGATAATTTTTGGTTTTTGGCATTTAGTGATAACCGATACACTTTATCTCCCCAAACTCTCGATAGTCTCGGGTCTGTTACCTCAAGCGTTTCAACGTCAACGTTAAATTGCTGTGCGTTATATTTTAATTGAATTTTTCTTCCATCTTTTTCAACCGTAACCAAACCGTTAGTTGTTATATCCGGTTTTCCCCAGGTCATAAAATTCAATTGGTTGGCTGCCTCCTTTGTTTCTGACAGTTCAAATTTATCCTCGATCAGCAATTTATTTGTTGGGTAGAGGCGATAAGTGCGTTGCCATTTTTTCACTTGTGCTTCTTCCGGGTAAGCCCCTGCCAAATCAAGTGAAAAGCTGGATTTGCTTTCGTTTACTGAAACATTTTTTGAACGGTATTTAGAACCAAATTCTTGAGACACTCCGTTAATCATAGGCAGGTTGTGGTAGTTGCTTTGCATGGTCCAGATATCGTACCGCTCTTTACTAAATGTTTGACGGGTATAGGTTCCTACACCAATATCAATAATCATAGGTGAATTATCGATATACAGCGAAAAAGTGCCCATGTCGTTATGATTGTGGCTTTCGTTGTTGTATCCACCTTTAGTGGCTAAAAACATTCCGCTCTGGTTTCGCAGATAACAAAACTCCGTTTCAGGATACCAGCTAAAAGGAGCCTTTGAAAGAGCTGGTTCAGTTGTTGCCAGGTCGTTGTGAAATTTCAGGTTTTCCAATGTACGGTACATATCTCGGCCCGAATCATAATAAGGCTCTTTGTTGTCACGCTCATACAAATAAGCCGCAAATTGTTGCATTTCCATACTGTTAACAGCTTTGCCATAACGAAAAACTACACCTTTATTACCGCCACCTTTTGCCGAAGCATCGGCAAAATTTACGACCCAGCCATTCCCTACATATGATTTAGCAATGTACTCGCCCATGTTCTTAATGATTGCTTGATCGAAGATGCTGACATTCCCTGCTGTTGCCGTACTAAGCAATTGCAAATAATCGTACATTTTTCCGGCCGCATGTCCCCAATAAGATGGCCCTTCTTCGCAGGCACCATCGGTATTCGTGTAATTAATAAATTTATCTACTGAAACCATGCTGCGGTACACAGCTTCGGCCAGTTTGTCCTGATCGTTTTCAAGCAAAAGGAAACAACTCAACACGTTAAAATTACACCATGGATTCCAGTTGTTTACCATAGTTTTTGGTCCTGCATTAAATGCCTGCCACCAAAAATTGCTGCGCTCCATATACGGATCAAGAATTCTAACTTGAATATTTTCACGTAATCTTTCCGATACTAAAGGGGTTACTTTATCCATTTCATCTTTTAGAAAAAAATAGGTCCATGAAAGGAACGAGCCCATATCGCCTGCAATTAAGTCGATAGAGTTCTCCTTATGGGACGGCAAGGATGTCTTAATCTTTTGCGCACTGGCAACATGTGCCGAGTACTCCCAGGAAGTCATTTCGCAACTGTGCCATATTCCATTAATAATTTGATCGATAAAACGCCCTTGCCCCTCGGCAAGTTCTGCATGTACCAAATTTGCCAATGTTTTAAAGTTTGCTTCAAATGGGACTTCCATAATCTTGCGCGATCCACTACGCTCAAACTCTAAATAATCTGTGGCTTTAATCACTTTCCAATTGTAACTGAGCGCCGCTTCACCTTTTTGGATTATGTCTTCTTTCACTCCCTGTGTTAGCTTATCCCAGCCGGATCGGTCATTGTATGCAGGATATGTAATCCATTTTTGATTTAGGATCAACGCTTTTTTCAATGCAGTTATGCCAGACTCTTTTTGGAGCAAATCTCTGTTTTCATGTGCATTGGTATTTAAAACAATGCTTAAAACAAAAAGCAGGCATGTAATTTTTTTCATGGATTTCAATTTTTGTTCAGTTATATTTGTGTGTATCTTCATATCCGTTCCAGTGAATATTTTGATGAACCACATTATTCATCGTTTTGTTGAATATGAGCTGGAAGGTGAGAGTCGTTTACCATAGAACGGGCTAATAC
>JBARUM010000757.1:0-12730 GCA_049645725.1 Maribacter sp. | reverse complement strand
TATTTCAAAGGGAAAAATTGATGTAGATTACAGAATGCGGTTTCCAGTACGAAAAAAAGGACGTTAAATACTTCTTTTAATCAGTAGAAAAATATAATATTTGCTCACTTAAACTTTAAAGTAGCCTATGGGGTTGGAAAAGATACTGTCCGTTGCAGGAAAACCTGGATTATACAAATTGATTACACAAACTAGAACAGGATTTGTTGCCGAGTCATTAATAGATGGAAAAAAGATTAGTGTTGGTTTGCGAAGCAATGTAAGTGTACTATCAGAAATTGCTATTTACACTTTGGAAGAGGAGTTACCGCTACGAGAGGTTTTTCTTAAAATACAAGAAAAGGAAAAGGGTAGCAAGACCTCGGTAAACCATAAGGATGAAAAAATAAAATTGGAAGAATATTTTTTTGAAGTACTTCCAAACTATGATGAGGATAGGGTTTATACTAGCGATATCAAGAAAATCATACAATGGTATAACATATTGGTTGATAAGGGATTAAGCGATTTTTCTGAAAAGGGATCAGAAGCTACTACGGAGGAAACCTTAGAGGAGGAATAGAAAATACCGACATTGAATTTTAAGCCCTGATTCCAGAATCAGGGCTTTTTTTTTGCATGACTCTAAAAGCATTGGTTATATTTAGTAAGATTAATTTGAAAAAATAAGAATATGTTTCCCTTTACCACAAGACACATTTTAATACTATTTACACTTTTAGCTTTTATGGGTATTCATTCTCAAGAGAATAAAGAATCCGTTAAGAAGGCCACTGAAGAACTGCCCTTGGAGCCAGAAAGGAAAATATCCTTTACCACGGATAATGGTACTTGGATTTCTTTGGATGTAAGCCCAAATGGTAAGACCATCGTTTTTGATATGATGGGAGATATTTATACAATTCCAATTACTGGTGGAGAAGCAACAAGGATTACTACAGGGATGCAATACGACGTACATCCAAAGTACAGTCCAGATGGGAAAACATTGGTTTATATTTCCGACAAAAGTGGTTCGGACAATATCTGGACCATTAATCTCGCTACTAAAGTGGATAAACAGATTAGCGAGCACAAAAGCCATAACTATTTTTCCGCGGATTGGACAATCGATGGTGAATATATTGTTGGAGTCAAAGGAAAACGAAACATTAAACCCCATATTTACCACAAAGACGGTGGATTGGGTGCGCAACTGGTAAGTGAACCGGAGAACCTAAAAATGACCGACGTTGCTATGGGCACGGACGGGAAACTATTATATTTCTCCCAGCGTACAAGTGCTTGGAACTATAACGCGCAACTACCGCAGTACCAGATAGGGACTTATGATATGGACGATGGAGATGTTGCGGTTATCACTTCTAAATACGGTTCTGCCTTTACGCCAACTCTTTCCCCTGACGGAAAATACTTGGTCTACGGTACGCGATTTGAAGCAGAAACAGGTCTGGTCATAAGAGACTTAAAATCGGGTCAGGAACGTTGGTTGGCCTACCCCGTTCAGCGTGACGAGCAGGAATCCATTGCGCCATTGGGTGTTTTACCTGCAATGTCGTTTACGCCCGACAGTAAGAGTTTGATCGCTTCCTATGGTGGTAAAATATATTCCATTTCTGTGGATGGAAACGTGGCTACGGAAATCCCTTTTTCTGTTGATGTTGATCTTGATATGGGGCCGCTACTGGAATTCAAATATCCGATTAAAGACGAAAAAAATGCTTTGGTCACTCAAATTCGTGATGCTAAACCGTCTCCCGATGGTACCAAATTGGCGTTTACGGCCTTGAATCGACTTTATGTGATGGATTTCCCGAACGGAAAGCCTAAAAGGTTAACGGATAATGATTTTATAGAAGCCCAACCGTCTTGGTCGCCCGACGCAAAGTTCTTGGCCTTTACCACTTGGAAAGAAGGTGGCGGACATCTATATAAAGTGAACGTTGATGGTAAACCAAAACCGGTACAGCTAACTAAAGAAACGGGACTGTATACCTACCCACAATGGTCGTATAAATCAAAACGTATTGCATTCCACAGAGGAACTACACAAAATTTCCAAGATTTGTTGGGACTGCAATCCGCAAGTATGTTCGAGGACGTCGTATGGATTTCTACGGAGGGTGGAAATACTAATTTTATAGATAAGGCCAAAGGAAGGTCGGTGCCACATTTTACGAAAACGGATGACCGGGTTTATTTGACCCATTCAGAAAAAGGTGAACTAATTTCCATCCGTTGGGACGGTACCGATGAAAAGGAACACCTAAAATTAAAAGGTATTGTCACCTACGGTTCTCAAGAATCACTGGACGACCACAGTTTACTTCCGGCAGCGTCAGAAGCTGACAATGACGATAAGTCTTCAAAACCTAGTGTTATTCTGATTGCCCCGGATGGTACGTCTGCTTTGGCAAAAATCAATAATGACATATATATCACCACCATACCCAGGTTTGGAAAAACCCCTGTGGTTTCCGTAGCAAAGGCTGATAAGGCCGCTTTTCCTGCTATGAAGTTAACCGTTATGGGAGGCGAGTTCCCAGGATGGTCGTCAGATAGTAAAAAGGCTCATTGGTCTTTGGGTGCAAGTCATTTTAGATATGATATCTCGGATGGTAAAAAATTCGCCGACAGTCTTGCGGTCTCCAAAAAAGCGGAAAAGGACAAGAAGCCGAACATGGAGAAAGATTCCACCAAAACAGACGATACCGAGGGGGAAAAGAAGGACCCCAAATTTAAAGCGGAGGAATTCAAGATAAATGTATCCTATAAGAAATATAGCCCACAGGGTACGTTACTTCTAAAAGGTGGCCACATCATCACCATGGAAGATGATGCCGTCATCGAAAATGGTGATGTGCTAATCGAGAACAATCGTATCAAAGCCGTTGGTACATCGGGTAGTTTACAGGTTCCTGAAGGAACCACAGAAATAGATGTTACTGGAAAAACGGTTATGCCCGGTTTTGTAGATGTGCACGCGCATTTGCGTCCGGCATGGAGTATGCATAAAAATCAGGTTTGGATGTACGCCGCCAATTTAGCTTACGGTGTAACAACCACTAGAGACCCACAAACAGGTACGACTGATGTACTTACCTATTCCGATATGGTCGAGGCGGGCATGGTCGATGGTCCACGAATTTATAGTACTGGACCAGGTTTAGGGTATTGGGGCTATAATCTCGAAAGTTTGGAACACACTAAAGAAGTGTTGAAACAGTATAGCGATTACTTTGATACCAAGACCATAAAAATGTATCGTGTGGGGAACCGTCAACATCGGCAATGGGTCATCGAAGCTTGCAAAGAACTTAAATTGATGCCGACTACTGAAGGTGGCCTAGACTTTAAGCTGAACATGACGCAGTTATTGGACGGTTATCCGGGGCATGAACATTCGTTCCCAATTTATCCTATATATGATGATGTCCTAAAAACGGTGGTGGAATCCAAAATGGCGGTCACACCTACGCTTTTGGTATCTTATGGAGGGCCTTGGGCAGAGAATTATTACTACTCTAGGGAAAATGTTTGGGGAGATGAAAAGCTACAATACTTTACTCCTTATAAGGATTTGGCGAGAAAGAGTAGGAGAAGACCAGGCTGGTTCATGGACGAGGAACATGTATTTAAGAAACATGCCGAGTTTATGAAAGATTTGGTCGATGCTGGTGGATTGGCAGGTGTGGGAAGTCACGGTCAATTACAAGGATTGGGCTTTCATTGGGAGTTGTGGTCCGTTGCAAGTGGTGGAATGGAAAACATGAAGGCCTTGAAAGTAGCAACGATTATAGGTGCTCAAGCATTAGGATTGGATGGCGACATTGGAAGTCTTGTGCCTGGAAAACTAGCAGATATCGTAGTTTTAGATAAGAATCCGTTAGAAGACCTTAGGAATACCAATACCCTTACCCATGTCATTAAAAACGGGAAGGTGCATGATGCCAACACTTTGGATGAAGTATGGCCGGAGGAGAAAAAACAGGATAAATTTAACTGGCAGACTAAAAAACCGCAAGGAGTTCCAGGAATAGGAAATTAGTATAAATAATAGTCTGAGCTTGTCTATATAATCCGCTTGCTATTGTTTAGTTAAATCGACTAAGACCTGCATTGCTTTTTCTGACGTGTTCACATCAATAAAAATATGGTCATGGTAATATCCTGCAATAACATTGCAACTGATTTCGTTTTTTGCTAATGCGTTGGAGAAGACTGCCGTTAGTCCTACAGCTTTCAAGGAAGAATGAACGGTCAACGTAATCCAAGAAGCAACGTATCCATAATTAAGTTTTAGCTTGTCAGCCTTAGCTCGTTCAATGACAATAGTGGTTCCCTCTACTTCCTTAAATTCACAAATAGTATCTTTTCTGTCTATAGTATCTATCTTTCTTACACTGCAAAATACATATTCTCCTTTGTTGAGTTTAGGAGTCATACCCTGTAGTAGTTTAGCTATATTGGTCTCACCATTCATATAGAGAATATCAATCTTTTAGAATGATTTCATAGCTGTATTTGCTTTTTTTCCAATCTATTAAAGGAGATGCGTAGTACTTAACATCCATACGGTCTAAAAAAGGAGCTTGATCTGCTAGGCGTATCTTATAATCCTCCCAATTTCTATTTTTAGGAATACTCCAACTTAACTCGGAATAACCAATAACCCGAGGGAAGGCCAAATATTCCAATTCATCTATATTACTAATGGTTTCTGACCATAAGGGTGCTTCTACACCAAGAATATTCTCCAATGGTATTCCACCATATTCCTCTGGAGACCAAATATAAGCAGTGTCAACGGGAATATAGGCTGCCCAATGAAGACCGTGCTTTGATATGCTGTCGTAAGACATGTCCAGATATGCCTTTTTAGCGGGAGAAACAATCACCTGCATTCCTTTTTCCACGGCTTTTTTTGCATTTTCTTCACTGGCCCACCATTGGGAAATGGATGTAGAATCTACATCCGCAATGGCTACTTCATCCCAACCTACCATTCTTTTACCGTATTTCTGTACAATTTTCTCCACCTTGTTTACGAAGTAGATATAATCTTTCTTTTTGGTGACATGACTTTCGTCTCCCCCAATATGAAAATAGGGACCAGGCGTAATAGCTGAAATTTCTCGTACCACATCATCAATAAAAGCGTATACCGTATCCTTTTGGGTATTGAATGTACTGAAACCCACATGTGTTCCCTCGTATAGTCTTGGGGTTTTACCATTTCCGTTAAGAAAAGGATAGGATACCGAAGCGGCATTGGTGTGCCCTGGCATATCAATTTCAGGAATAATGGTCACGTATCTCTCTGCCGCATATTGTACTATTTCCTTATAATCCTCTTGGGTATAAAAACCTCCAGCTTCTCCACCTACTTCCGTACTTCCGCCAACCTCAGTTAGTTTTGGCCAAGATTTAATTTCAATACGCCATCCCTGATCGTCAGACAAATGAAGGTGTAGTACATTTATTTTATAATATGATAATAGGTCAATATATTTTTTGACGTCTGCTACACTAAAGAAATGTCTTGCCACATCGAGCATGGAACCTCGATAGGAAAAAGTTGGGTTATCTACAATCTTTCCAGATGCAACCGGCCATATCTTTTGCTCAGCTAGTGTATCGTTACTAACCTCTGGAACCAGTTGCCGCAAGGTCTGTATTCCTCTAAAAGCTCCTTCTGCCGTATTTGCATTTAGAATAATCGAATCCTGATTAATGTATAATTGATAGGCCTCCGGAGCATTCAATTCCATACTATCCGATTGATCGATGTATATAATGCGCTCTATCGTATTCGTACTTTCTCTATTAACGGGGATATCCAGATTGATCTTAGTTTTTAGTTTGTCGGCCAAAAACTTACCTACTTCTTCAAAACCAGTTGCGCTTTTAGAGGTGTAAATTGCTGTAAACTGATCTAATGCAAAAGCGGAATTAGTAGGAATGGTTTTTACCGGTTTTGGTATTACACTTATCGCGGATAAATCCATAGTTGGCATAAGAATTCTTGGTTTCTTTTCTTCTTGACAGGCAATAATAGTTGCAAAAACAGATATAAAAAATAAGGATCTAATTAAAGCGGTTTTGAACATATTTTACTTTTAAGGTTTGTTTACTTGGTCTTTCATCGCCTCATACCATAAATCATATCCTTTTTGATTCATATGAAGGCCGTCTTCAATAAAAATATCCTTCTTTAGCTTTCGACCATTTAACATTGGGTTCCAAACATCAATAAATTCCAAAAATGGGTCTTGTTCACTCAGGGTCAAATATTTCTTATTCAATCTTTTATAGCGCCCTCTAAGCCTCCATCTACTGATGCTGGGTTTGGCCGAAATCAATACGATTTTAGTGTTGGGGTTATTATTCCTAATTTGAAGAATAATATCTGAAGTTGTTTTAAGTATATCTTTTGGTTTTTTCTTGGAAAAAATATCATTATCGCCTTCATAAATAAAGACTTTCCTTGGTTTATACCTTAAAACCAAGTCGTCCAAATGGTACAATAAATCCGAAGCCTGTGAACCACCAAAACCAGTGTTTAAAATCTGATGATTGGGGAAAGATTCTTCGAGAGTTTTCCAAAAACGTACACTAGAACTACCTGTAAATAGAATAGTCTCCCTTTCGTTATCCCAAATAGTATCATATTTTTTGGTAAGTGAAGCTACTTCTTCCTCGAACACAGAACCTGTTTGCGCTTTAACCTCTACATGTGATAGTGCAACTAAAAAGAGTATGCATATGAATTGAAGAATAAAGCTGTAGGAAATATATTTTTTTTCTTCACCGCCCCATTTTTGGGCGCCAGTTGCATCATGAGGAAGTTGGATAATGTTCTGTGCGAAAATTGAGGCAGCCGCGCAAAAGGCACAGATTAGACTAACATAAGATTTCATAATACTGTTTTTAGTAATAACAAGTGCTTTCTTGTATTTGAGTACATTCAAATTTTTAACCAATACCTATAAATAAAAGTGCCGCTAACAAGGCTCCTAGTATAGGGCCAAATATAGGAACCCATGCATAACCCCAATCACTTGTCCCCTTGTTTTTGAGAGGTAAAATGGAATGGAGTAACCTTGGGCCAAAATCCCGCGCTGGGTTTATGGCGTATCCAGTTGGACCTCCAAGACCAAAACCAATTCCAATTACCAAAAATGCCACCGGTAGTGCATCTAAAGAGCCCAAGGATATTGCTTCTTCCCCCATTGCTCCTCCGGCAATGTAGAAAACACCAAAAACAAGGGCAAATGTTCCAATAATTTCCGTAACCATATTCCAAAAAGGACTACGTATTGCTGGGGAGGTAGAAAAAGTTGCCAAAATTGCGGAAGAATCATCCGTGGCCTCATACTGTTTTTTATAGGTAAGCCAAACCAAAAGGTTACCCATCATGGCACCAAGTACCTGAGATATAATATATCCCGGCACCAAAACCCAAGAAAATTTACCAGCAGTAGCAAGACCAATGGTTACAGCCGGATTCAAGTGGGCTCCACTAATATCGGCGGAAATAAACACCCCGATAAATACGGCAATTCCCCAGCCTAGAGAGATTCCAATCCAACCTAAATCACTGCCTTTGGTTCCTTTTAAAACTAAATTGGCAACGATACCATTCCCAATAAGAATTAGCATGGCCGTCCCAATAAATTCAAAAAGATAAGATGTCATTGGTTATCTGTTTTAAATGGTTTAAGATAAAAAAAATACCCGGGTTTTTATGAGTAGATGCTTTTACTTTTGTCATAATAGCTCTTTCAAATATATTCTTTTTAAGGTCGGTAGGATATTTTAAATTCGTAATTATTCACCAAACAAAAATAGTATATTGGTAATGCATACCAGAACCAACCATCATTAATATGACCAAGTTAGATAAAATCCCTCTGTATATTTTTTTTGTATTTAGTGTAAACATATTGTTTTGTCAGTCTTTAGATGAGGAAAGACCGGAGGCGATTGCAGTGCCTATTGAAGAAGGGCCTTTGATAGACGGGAACGTTCTGGATGATGAGTTATGGCAAAAAATAGAACCTTTTGGCAATTTCACCCAATCACAACCCAATTTCGGTATTCCAGCTTCGGAAAAGACAGAAATTCGAATTGCATATACGAAAGAAACATTTTTCCTTTCGGTAATCTGTTATGATTCTAGACCTGAGAATCTGGTAGTTTCCGATGCCAGAAGGGATGCGGATTTGGACAATACCGATGCTTTTGTTTTCATCTTGGATACCTACAAGGATAGTCAGAATGGATTTGTTTTTGGCACTAATGCCCTTGGGGTAGAATATGACGCTCAGGTTGATAATGAGGGACAGGGTAATTTCAATGCCAATAGGCAACAAGGAGGTACCGTAGGTGGTTTCAATTTGAACTGGGATGGTTCGTGGGAAGTGAAGGCAAATGTGGGTGACTACGGTTGGAGTGCGGAATTTGCGATTTCCTTTAGAACGCTAAGGTTTCAATCTGGCAAAGATTGGGGTATAAACTTTAGGAGAAATATTAGAAAAAGTAATGAAATAGCTTATTGGTCGCCGATTCCGTTGGGGCTTGATTTGAAGCGACTATCGCTTGCTGGAACACTTACGGGTCTAGATTTGCGAAGCCCTGGTAACCTTAAGGTAATTCCCTATGTTTTGGGAAGTGTTTCCAAGGATAATACTCTTGTAGACCCTAATTCCAATTATAAAATTGATGCAGGTGGGGATGTTAAGTACAGTGTAACTCCTAGTTTAACATTAGATCTAACATACAATACCGATTTTGCTCAAGTTGAGGTCGATGACCAGCAAGTAAACCTAGATCGCTTTAACCTCTTTTTTCCTGAGAAACGACCTTTTTTTCTTGAGAATGCAGGATTGTTCAGTGTGGGTAGCCCGGGCGAGGTAGATTTGTTTTTTAGTAGACGTATAGGAATAGGGGAAAATGGCAATATAGTTCCCATCATTGGTGGGGCAAGATTATCTGGAAAACTAAACAGAACCAATATAGGGTTTTTGAGTATGTGGACAGAAGAGGTTTCAGAAGCTGGTGTGGAGGCCAATAATTTTACGGTGGCCCGTGTAAATCACGAATTTAAAGGAAGGTCGGCTTTGGGAGCAGCCGTTATCAATAAGGAAGGCTTACAGTCTGATGATTTTAATAGAACTTTGGCTTTAGATGGTAAGTTGGGGATAGGGAAGAAAGCACGTATGTCAGGTTTTTTCGCGCATACCTCCGACCCCAATGACACCATTAATGCAAATTCCTTTAAGTTTCAAACAGATTATAATTGGAATAATTGGGAATTACGAGGAGCTTACACGGAGGTCGGTCAAGGCTTTAATCCAGAAGTCGGTTTTTTACTACGTTCAGCTTTCAGAAAACCGGAGGGGTTGGTACTTTATCATTTGCGGCCAAAGAATTCTGAATCGAAAATTTTGGAATATCGCCCACATATCTCGTACAGAGGCTATTGGAATTTTGATGGTTTTTTGGAAACCAGTTTCCTACATATAGATAATCATTTTGAATGGAAAAGCGGCACGGAACTGCATACGGGAGTTAATGTCACTAAGGAAGGTGTGGTCTTTCCGTTTGATATTTCAAGAGGAGGTAATGTTATCGTGCAACCAGGGAATTACAATCATGCCGAATCTCAAATCGTATTTTTCACAAACCGGAGCAAGCCATTTTCTGTTAATTTAAGGTCGGTCATTGGCGGGTCTTTTGGCGGAACAAGATATATAGAAACAGTATCTGCGGCTTACAGAATAGGGGATAGATTTAATTCTGAGGTTTCTTTTCAATATAATAATTTTCAATTGCCGGTAGGCAATTTTACAGCGAACATCCTAAGAACCCAACTATCCTATTCCTTTAAGCCAAACGTTTATCTACAGGGGTTGATACAACACAACACTTCAGATAAATTGTGGGCGGCCAACATCAGGTTTGGTTGGTTAGAACGCGCTAATACAGGTTTGTTCATAGTCTATAATTACAATTTACAAGACGGTGACCTGCTAAATAACAGCTTTATTGTAAAATACACACGTATGTTCGATTTGGTTAGATAGGCAACTATAATCACTTAAACATTGAACTGTCTCAAATGATGGTCTAGATGCTTTGAAAATAGGGTGTTCCATTGTTTATCGGTCAAATTTCCAAAAGCTGGATTTTCCAATCCGTTGAAATGTGATGCTCCCAATTGCTGTGTTTTGTTTAGATAGTCAATTAACCGCTTTTTTTCCTTCTCAAAGTCTTTTTTTGTAGTTACCCTGAAAATTGGTGAAGTGGGAATGTTCTTCTTATAGGGTTTGTCTCCAATGACCGTGTTTTTGGCGAATAACTTTACCATAATCTTGGCGAACGCATTTGGTTTGGGATGTTTGTCCGTATACGGTATTTCATAAGCCACGTTACAATGGGCCATCATTTGTGCAACATCCATCTTACCCCAAAGGCCTTGGGTTTCTGGCGTTAGCTTGTTAATACGCTCAACGGTTTCTTGACATTCTTTTTGGTCGAATAGATTTTTCCAGCTCATGATAATTTAGTCTTTGATTGAGTTTACAAGATAGGAAAAAATCATATTTTAAGTGGATTCTCTCCTAATCGGATGGCCATCGGTTATAAACTAGAATACATGGCTTTTATTATGTGGTTTTGTTCTACAGCATTTTTTCGTATTCCATTGGTCAATTCCCCCTTTAATTCGGTAAAAAACCTACTTGAACCATCTTTTGTTAAAAGATAACTTTCGATGAAGGCTTTTACAAATTTTTCAGTTTATAATAAAACAAATACCTTTATTGGTTTTATCATAGGTTCGTTGTAACGCCCTAAAGAATTCTTCACATATGGGTTTATCAACTCCATGTGCTGTAGTAAAAGTAAGACCATAAGAGTAATTTGATTTAGCGATTTATTCCAAGATGCTTTGAACATAATTCCGCAAATTAAATTCACTTAGGAAAAATTGATTGCAAACTGAGAAGTAAACCGCTATTAGCGTTTTACACTTTGTTACTTATCTTCGGTTTTTCTTATTTTGATACAAAAAGCTTCTCTTGGGTTCCTTACCATAATTTGATCAATATCCTCATTTGTAAATCCATTTTTAAGCATATCAGGAATTAAATTTTCAAAAATTGCATCAAACTTTTTTATTTCAGCTCCATTACGGAAACCGTTCCCGTCGTGAGATAACAATATTTTATTCAGTAAGTCTTTTTGTTTGAAAATGGCGAGTCTTTTGATGTACTCTCCAGTATTGGATCGGTTTACACCGTCGAGCGAAATCCATGCTCCTTTAGATGCGAAATCAATTAGAATTTTATCATCTTCAACTTTGTTGGCATGAGTCCAAATCCACGCACTTGAATGAATTTTGTATTCACTAAGAAGTTGGGCCTGTAATTCTACAGCTTCCATATTTTTTCCGGTATGAACTGCCAATGTCAACCCCGTACTAAGATGGGTGAGAATTCCGGCTTCAAACAGCTTTTTGTCAATATTTGAGGGTGGCATGCCGTCATCAAATGCTAATTTGATAAAACCTGGCTTAATTTTAGATTCTTTAATACCGTTTTCAAATTCGTCAATCCAAATTTTTGAAATAGCTTCAGCGCTTTCTTCATAGGCGAACTTGGGGATGTATTGGTCATTAGCCGCCCCGTAAATTCCAGTATTCGTAATGATTTGTATTTCAGTGGAATCTGATATCACTTTTAACAAGTCAATTCTTCTGCCAAAATATTCTGCGGTACAATCAAAAATCGAATTAACACCTAATGATTTTAATTGCTTTAAATAAGGAATTACTTGATTAAACAATTTAATGCTATCATAATTTGAAGCCTCTTTCATTTCTTTACCGAAATTGGACATCACATGTTCGTGGGATAAAGTAAGTCCCAATTCTGTTACATTGATAGGCCCTTGGACGGTATTTATTTGGTTTAGAAATTTATCTTTATGGCATGCCGATAAAAGGATAGCCAAATTAATTAGTTGAAAAAGTTTGAAGCCGTAATTTTTCATAATATATGACTGCTTATGATGGTGATTTTAGTAAAGACTACTTCATGTATGGCTTATGCCATTTCAGCTTTGAACAGTAAAATAGGCAAACTGGCGTTTGCTCTTTGTCAAGAAAACAACTAGATCTTTTGGCTTTCTTTTTCATGTACAACGTATAATGCCAAAGATTTTGCGGACTGGATAAAAATACGTAAACCCCGCGATAAAGCCCAAAGTCTATCCTATTTATAGTTGGACCTGGTAAAAATCATTTTTAATTCACCATACATTTCCAATTAATTTTATTAATGGTGTTAGGTTTCTACTTTTATGATTGACTATACATCATTTTAGCTATATACCATCCGATCAATCAATTGTATTTCATTGAAAATCAGTAAATAGACAGTATTATTAGCGGGTTAGTGATTTAGATAGCCAATACAAGTTTGATAATCTTTAGTAAGATTGTTAACAAAAAACCTTGCTTATTCTTTTATTTTCTGCAAGGGTGTATTCATCCAGTATTCGTTTACATTCACTTGTTTGGTAATGGGTTGGTCAGTATGTTTTAAGGGCTTTCTCTTTAAAACTAATTTTTTTTCAAATGGTTTGGATACATCTTTTATTTTTACTTCTTGGGTAAAAAACTCTCGAAATTGATATAAATCTTCAAATTTGCGTTCCTCAAATC
>JBARUM010000756.1:0-5366 GCA_049645725.1 Maribacter sp. | reverse complement strand
GGTAATACCGAACTAATAGAACGGTATTACGATGCGTTAAAACATAAATCTTTATTCGAACTTTCAAACGAAGATGGTTTAATTACCTCAACGAAAGTTGATAAAGAATTTATGCGAAAATTGGGCTTTCCTGACGGATATAAAAAACCCTTAACAGATATAGTTGATTGGCCTCCAGCGAATTTCAATGGTAGTAAAACGGCTGGTGAACTTGACGGTTTTGAATTTATGCCATACAGTACCGTAATTAATTCATTCTTTTATGAGAATATGAAGATTATGGCCGAGTTTGCAAAAATCCTTGGAAAAACTCAAGAAGTATTAGACTTTGAATTGAGAGCTGCAAAAGCAAAAAAAGCGGTTAACGAACAAATGTTCGATGAAGAGAGAGGTATTTATGTAGATGGTATTGGTTCAGAACATGCATCTTTACACGCTAATATGATGCCGTTGGCATTTGGTTTGGTGCCAGAAGAGCACTACCAAACTGTTGTTGATTATGTAAAGTCTAGAGGTTTAGCCTGTAGCGTTTATGGATCACAATTTTTAATGGACGGACTTTATAATGCCGGCGAACAAGATTATGCCTTAGACTTACTTACAGACACGAGTGATAGAAGCTGGTACAACATGATCAAGATCGGCTCTACGATCACATTAGAAGCATGGGATAATAAATATAAAAATAACCTTGACTGGAATCATGCTTGGGGTGCAGTGCCTGCCAATGTTATACCGAGAGGATTATGGGGAATAAAACCCAAAACACCAGGTTTCGGCATTGCGGCTATTAAACCTCAAATGAGTACATTAAAATCAAGCGTAATCGAAGTGCCAACGGTAAGAGGTACTATTAAGGGGGAATATAAATATAATGGCCCTAGGCTTCAAACCTACGAAATAGAAATACCGGCAAATATGGTAGCCGAATTTAGCTTGAATAACTTAGATGGTAAAGATTTTATTCATAATGGCGAAAAGGTACCATCTGCATTTGAAAGTATTCGACTTTCACCTGGTAAACACACCATTCAATTAAAAATCAATTCTTTTTAAACACTAAACATTAACTATAATTGACATCAAAAATTACATTTTTTAAATTTTTAATAATGAGGTTTTTTAAACTTAAAAAATCTCATTATTAGCTTGTTTACTAAAGTTTAATTTATGAGTTCATTTCACTACGCATTTAAGGTCAAAGACATTCAATCAACAAGAGAGTTCTATGTTAATCTTCTTAGCTCTAAAGAAGGTAGATCTATTGAAACGTGAATTGATTTTAATTTTTTTTGACAATCAATTGTCTGCCCACGTGGTAATCTCAAGTTAATGCAAAAAAACTAGACTATTATGAATTTACGAAACAACCCGTCATCTTTTCATGCAAAAATCGGGTATGTACTACTTTGCTTTTTGCTCGGTTATTCCTGTCAACCGGTACAAAAACAAGAAACAGTAACGAAGGTTAAACAAAAACCCAATATCCTTTTTATTGCAGTGGATGATTTGCGACCAGAGCTGAATTTTTATGGTGCAGCACATATCAGTTCCCCAAATCTGGATGCATTGGCCGCGGAGAGTTTGGTCTTTGACAGAGCCTATTGCAGCGTTCCTACCTGCGGTGCCTCTAGGGCTAGTATTCTAACAGGAACACGCCCAACACGTTATCGATTTTTGACCCACGACGTAAAAGTGGACGAAGAAATTCCCGAAGCGGTTACCCTACCGGAACTGTTTAAGGCCAACGGATATACTACCATTTCCAACGGAAAAGTGCTCCATCATAAAAACGATAGAAAAAAAGCATGGGACGAAATATGGCGACCTGAAAATGCAACTACTAAGTATTTAACCGAGGAGAATAAAAGTTTAATCGCAGAACCCAATCAAAGAGGAAACCCTTTTGAAAGTTCTACAGCGAATGAAAGTGAATATCTAGACGGTCAGATTGCCACTAAGGGTATCGCCGACCTTAAAAAACTTAAAGCATCTGGTAAACCCTTTTTCTTGGCTATGGGTTTTATGAAACCCCACCTACCCTTTAATGCACCACAGAAATATTGGGATACCTATCCTATCGAAAACATCCACCTTCCTGAAAGCTATCAACAACCAAAAACGACACCTTCCAAAGCATTTCATGGTTTTGGAGAACTTCGTAGTTATCACGGAGTGCCAAAGAAAGGTCCGGTAACCGATGCCATGGCAAAAAAGCTTATTCAAGGCTATTATGCCTGTGTGAGTTTTGTTGACGCACAGATTGGTAGGGTATTGCAAGAACTTGAAACTAGCGGTTTAGCAGAGAATACCATTGTTGTGTTATGGGGCGACCATGGGTGGAATTTAGGCGAACACCAACTATGGTGCAAGCATTGTACGTTTGAGACCTCTTTACATAGTCCGTTGGTGATAAAAGTACCCGGTAAAACCAAAGGAAACCATGTTTCCAATATTACAGAGTTTATTGATGTCTATCCAAGTTTGGCAGAACTAGCTGGTTTAGAAGTTCCAGAAAACCAATTGGAAGGAGAAAGTTTTGTGTCGCTCATTAACAATACACCCGAAAAACGGCAAAAGAATTACGCGATATCTAAATTTAAAGATGCGGTTACCTTAATACAAGGGAACTATTTCTATACAGAATGGACTGACCACAAAGGAACCGCCTATGCTAGAATGCTATTTGACCACAGTAGCGACCCCTTGGAACTGGATAATCTAGCTGAGAAAGCAACCCACCAAGATATCGTAAAGGAAATGGCAAAAGTACTTCGTGAAAAATGGGGTGCTAGTTTTCTTGTGAACACTATTGCAACTACTGAGGCAGAATAGCTAAACAACAAATTGATATAATAAGGAATTGATCGAATAAAAAATCCCCGAGTTAAAAACTCAGGGATTTTTTGTGTTCCGTTACATCATAAACTTAGGTTTCCAAGATTCTTCGTAAGGTTTGCCCCAAAGTTTCATTGCTTCTCTATTAAACATGGTACCTTTTGTACTGTCGATATCAAAACCTTGGTCAATACGCGAGGCCACATTTGCATAGTGCACCATTGCCATAGAAACATTAGCATCATCAATAGGCGCTCTCGCAGTTTCATTGCCCCTAACAGCTTCAAAGAAGTTCATAACATGAATGGTAGACATATCGCCGCCGCCGCCTAGAACAACGCCACCTTCTTCACCTCCACTATTGACTTCTTCTATAAGTTTACCACTTCTGTCAAATAATTTATACTGACCTCTATTAACAAATACCGAACCTTCGGTACCGTAAATTATAACACCACGACCACTGCCATAGGTATTATATGCATTTCTACTTTTACCGTCCCATTCTATCTGCTTATTATCTTCAAAAGAAAATTTTGCAAACATCGTATCATACATTTCCCAACCATCATCTTCAAAGTGTCTTTTGGTAGCATCTACCGCTACTTTTTGAGGTAGCCCGACATTTAGAGCCCAACGCGCTACATCTAATTCGTGGGTTGCATTATTACCCATTTCGGCAGTACCATAATTCCATCCGTACCAATGCCAATTATAATTCCAAGTTTCTGAGGTATAATCTCTGTGCAAGGCTGGTCCTTGCCAATTGTTCCAATCTAACCCTTCTGGAACCGAAGCTTTCTTTTGGTGTGGCACCTCGCCTCTACCGTTATTATAAAATGCCAATGCTTTGTACGCATGCCCTATTGCACCATCATGTATTTTTTGAATTACTTGTTGCGTATGTGCAGAAGACCGTTGTTGGTTTCCCATTTGCACTATTTTACCATATTTTTTAGCAGCTTCCACTAAAAGTTCATTTTCTTCCATGGTGCAACTGCTCGGCTTTTCAACATACACATGTTTACCAGTTTTCATAGCCATAATTGCCCCAGGCGTATGCCAATGGTCTGGCATAGCATTTATAAGAACATCAACCTTGTCATCATCTAAAACCTTAAAAATATCTTGCTCAAGTTTCGGAGCATAATCAATATGCTTTTCAAAATTAGAGGCTGCCTTTGTCATTTGCGATTGCATCGCATCACATAAGTATACCAACTTAACATTACTCTTCTTATGAGCGATCGGTGCGTAAAATGCACCTAATCTGCGACCTAAGCCTGCAACCGCAACGTGAAGACGGTCATTGGCACCAACAATGCTATTATAACTTTTAGCACTCATACTCATTGAAGATGCACTTGCCAAGCCCAAACCTGCTAATGTAGATTTTTTAACAAAACTTCTTCTACTATTATTCTTACTCATAAGTTTTAATTTTAATATTTTTAAATGAAACCAAATCACCATGGTCTTGTAAAAGAATATTCCCTTTTTCTAGAAGTCCAAAATTCGGCCAATCTTTATACTTACTTTCACTGACTAATTTCAAGAAATCTTCGCTACCGCGATCATATTCCAGTACTTTAACACCATTAAGCCAATGTTCTACTTTATTGTTTTTTGAAACGATATGTGCAGTATTCCATTCTCCAATCGGGTTCATATGTTTTGTTCTATCTGCTTTAATCAAATCATACAACGATGCTACAGTTCTGCTACCCTCATGACTACCTAACTTCGCATCTGGATGTACGTCATCATCTAAAATTTGAAATTCAAGACCAATTGAAGATCCCTCTCCTTTGTTTAACTCTGTATCCACGTAGTATTTAATACCGCTATTGGCACCTTTGGTAATTTTGAAATCAGTTTTCATCTCAAAATTAGCATACATATTCTCGGTTACGATATCACCACCGGCAGTAGATTCACCACCGCCAGAAGCAAGTACACTAAGTTCACAGTTTTTAAATTCCCAACCTTTTTCAGGAAAAGAATCTGACTTGGCACCTCTCCAGCCATTGGTTGTTTTACCGTCCCAAAGCATTTGCCATCCATCTTTTTGCTCTTGAAAAGTTAGGTTGTTTTTAGTGACAATAGGTTCTAATGGCGATTTTTTGCTATAGGCATTCAAATTCTCGGTTATAAGTTCAATATTTCTCCATTTAATCTCTACTCCCGGTTTCCCTTTGGCACCAATACTATGTACTTGAAGTGCAATAAAACCTTCTTTAGTCATGTCATCTATTAAATAAGCTGCGGGCACGTCATTGATCCATGTTCTTATCGTATCACCTATTGCTTCGATTCTGTAATGATTCCAATCGTTTGGCCTGTAAGCTGTTTGTGCAGGTTTGTTATCTTCTAACGGATTTAACCATTTTCTTCTTTTTTCATCATAAATACCACCGCTCCAAGATCTTTTTGAAGGATCTATTTCTACTTGATACCCATGAACCATACCATCTCTATACCATGGTAAACTGTTGCTTCGAATTTGAACACCAGAATTAGAAACCGAG
>JBARUM010000755.1:0-3026 GCA_049645725.1 Maribacter sp. | reverse complement strand
GTGATGTACAATATCCTCAAAGTCTTCGGCATCAAAGAAATAGACATCATCTGTCTTTAACATTGATTCGAACTTGGTAATGGGCTGGTTTGGTCTTTCGTTAGATTCTAACGCCATAGAAACATTTTGGTTACACTACGGATTTAAAAGTAAGCCTTTGACGGTATTCATGTATACGATGAGAGGCTATATTATTAACAAATTAGTTAACAAGTTATTGTTATAGACTGTTTAAAATTGCTAGAATAATAGAACAACCTTTTCTGATTTCATCATCGGAAATGGTCAATGGGGGAGAAATTCGGACGGCTTTTGGTTCAAATAACAACCAAAATAAAATAAGGTTTTTGTCCTTGGCTTGGAGCACCAATTGATTCGCTTCTTCTTCATTTCGCAAGATAAGGGCCAACATTAGCCCTTTACCTCGTACTGCCTTAATTTTGGAGTGAACAAGTAGATTTCTAAATAGTTTTTCTTTTTCTAGAGTACTTGGTATCAAACCAGAATTAAGTAATTCTTTAAGAGTTGCCAAACAGGCAGCCGCTATAACGGGATTACCTCCAAAAGTTGTAATATGGCCTAGTTTAGGTTTTTCCTGGAGCGATCGCATAATTTTTGAGCTGGATGTAAATGCACCAACCGGCAGTCCAGAAGCCATTGCTTTTCCAATAACCAAAATATCCGGTACACATTCAAATTGTTCGAAAGCGAATAGTGTTCCCGTACGACCGAAGCCCGGTTGTATTTCATCCAAAATTAATAATGCACCAACCTCTTTACAACGTGCTTTTACTTTTTTGAGATAACCTTCTTTTGGCATAATGAACCCAGCGCCACCTTGTACAGTCTCTAGAACCACACAAGCCGTTTTTTGTGTAATACGCTCCAATTCTAATTCAATATTAAAATGAACGAACGCCACATCGGGAATTAAGGGTCTAAATGGGCCTTTTCTTTCTTCATAGTCCATTAGACTTAAGCTTCCCATGGTATTACCATGATAAGCGTTGTGGGCAGCAATTATTTCCGTTCTTCCGGTATACCTTCGGGCTAGTTTAAGAGCACCTTCGATAGCTTCTGTTCCAGAGTTGACTAAATATGTTGTGTTCAATGAAGATGGTAGCTGCTCCGCCAATAATTTGGCGTACGCTATGGCTGGAGTCTGTGCGTATTCGCCGTAGACCATTACATGCATATACTTCTTGACTTGATCGGAAATGGCTTCAACTACTTTCGGATGACAGTGTCCAAGACCGCAGGCAGAAACACCAGCCACAAAGTCCAGATGGGCGCCACCCTCAGTATCGAATATATAGCTTCCTTTGGCATGGGAAATTTCCATTCCCAGTGGATTTGGAGTAGTCTGAGCCTGATATTTTAGAAAATCCTCGTTCATTTGAAACCTTATTTTGCCTTTTTAGGTTTCACTTTATTTTTGGGGTCAGTATTATTATTATTGGGTATGTCATTAATGGGGTCGGAGTCATTTTTACCTCGTTCTTCCTCTTCCGCATCTATATCAATAGGATTGTCTATTCCTCTAATAACCACCAACTCTATATTGTTATCATCTTCATCAAATATGTCTTCTTTGGTCATTATCCGTTCTTCGCCCCTCCAAATAAACCCTTTAAGAATTCTACTATTTTCTGGAAGATCCTTTTCTGGAAAAATATCACCGTCAGGATTGGTAAAAAAAGTAAGGTCTTCCACATCGTTATTTTCCATAATAATCCTAATGGCACTGCATATGGTTTTGTCAATACCAATGAGCTCATCATCATCATTGTACATATAATAAATAACCTCGGTATTCTTGACCAAATCTATTATCTTAAGCTCATTTTCAATGAACTTCCCGAATAAATCTTTTCCTTTAGCTTGATTGTACCCCGTCATACTAACACTATCAAGTGATATGATAAAAGCATTGTCCAGTACCTTTAGGGAGTCTAACTTTTCTGTCTTAACATTGGAAATAAGGTGAATACTGTCGCCCGTCATTTGATTTTCTCCATTCCATAGAACGGGATTTTTAATGAGTTGGGTAATGCCTGTTAGTTCTTCTGAGTGTATAGAATCGCATTTACCGCTCAGGTCCTTTTTAAATAATTTAGCATTTCTAAAGGCACGCATTATCCGCGCTTCTGGTTTGCCGGTTATCATTAGAGTATCCCCATGAATATATAGTGAATCCTGTTCTTGTTCCTGAACCAAAATTGATACGGCTCTTTTTGTAGCGAATACAGAGTCTTTTGCTTTGTGTACCTCTGCGTAATGCGCTCTAATGATACCTTTATTTATAGTGTCTGTAACGGTTATATTATTAGTTGCGGATGCAAATTCACGAACCTTATTGAAATAAACACTGTCACCTTCAACAATACGATTGTTGTAATCTATTTTTGTGTTTTTTATGCCGTAACCGCTTTCAACCTTAGTGTCGTAAAAACCCCTTTCACAATAAATTTTATAAGTTTCGCCTACTATAGTCGAAGGTCCATACATGTAAGCATTTTTGGAGGTAGTATAATAATCCAGTTGCTCGGAATCTAAAATATATTCAGGATTGTTAATGTGTACACTGTCTAGAAATTGATACTTTTTAGTCTCCATGAAATACCTCCCAATTTTACTGGTCAGCGTATTGGCGGAATCTATTACGGTACCTTTATCCTGATAATAAGCTTCTTGTTTTTCCCTATCTAAACGCAATGTGTCCGTTCTTAAGGTCATATCTGAGTTTTCCAAATCAACACTTCACCAGGCCTTAGCTAGTTTAATATCACCTTTATAATCTATTTTTTCAGCTGTCATTTGGACAGAATCCCCTTGTTTTAGAACAACATTTCCAATAGCTTCCAGCCGATTCTCTCTTTGGAAATATATGGCGATATCGCACCATAAATCCGCACCTTGATGTTCAAACTGAACTTGTTTTTCGTCTTTACTGAAAATGGAAGCTCCGGGATAGTCCTTTTCGTTTTTGGTGAAATTGGCACCATAAACAATGTTAATCTGTTTTG
>JBARUM010000754.1:0-2124 GCA_049645725.1 Maribacter sp. | reverse complement strand
CATCGAAATTTAACCGAATAGGCCACCCCCGCAGTAACCGATAGAAAGAAATTACCGGAACTAAAGGCCAGTTCTTGACGGTTTACACCAACATTTGCCGTATACAGGTTATTCCCTTTAATGTTGGTAAACTGATATTCCAACCTAATTCTTTGAGATTCCAGATACAACAGCGTTTCGGCCAATAGTTCACCATCTACAATAAACTGATTAAGCTCCGTATCAAAGCCATATACCAAATTAAGCCCTAAGAAATTATTACCATCTTTTAGATAACGTCTCACTAAAAGGTTACCAGACAATCCAAGACCTTTCTTACTGTCGGGTATAACATAAGGCCTCAAAACCGCATAATAGTTCCCCGTATAGAGTCCAAAAGTTCCGGTCAGAATGGTCGCATCATCGGTCTCAAAGGATAAATGTCTAAATCCTAAGGATGCTTCCATAGCTTTAGGCAGTTCCTTTAAGACCTCCCCTCCTATTCTATGGCGGGGAAATATTTTTGAAGCCGAATATCCGTAGTTTATATATCCACTAAGGGTTTTGTTGAATCTGGGGTAAGCGTCAATCTCGGCTTGAATACCATCGATATTAAAACGACGGTTAAAGTTTAGTCTTGGAACTAGTACGCCCCAACTCGCCTCTTTTTTATATTCCAAGGCTCCATAGTACATGGGGTCCAACTGTTCATCAAAAACCTCTCCTTGGGTATATAATGTTATGGACTGTGTATTCTTATCCTCAATCTTGGTTTCTTTTAAGACATTTTGCAATAATTGCTTTGCTGCTATCTCTCCTAAAAGCTGGGTCCTTAGTGCTAAAATATCTGAATCCTCTTTCAAGTATATAAGCGCCTTATTGGAAAGTCCCAGAGCGATATTCAAGTTCTTTGCATACTGCTCGTTTTTGATGGCTCCTATCCAAACATCCTTATTCTTCTTATCTCCGCTTATAATTCTATTAAATTGTAACCGGGCTTCCTCATAATCATTATCCCAACTATAGGTCTTTGCCAAAAGGCAGCGAACATCTATATAATCTGGGTATTTGGTTAGAATATGCTCTAGAGTGTCCCTTGCAATTTGTCGCTCTCCTGCAAAGGCTAAATCACGAGCGGTAAAAAAAGAAATGTCCGGATCTCCCGAATAAGCTATTTCCTGAGCACGTGAAAAGACTATGCAGGCAAAAAACAGAAGAAAAACAAGTTTTTTAGCAATCATTTGGAATTGTTTTTGACGAGCTTATTTTTATCCAATTGCCTTTCTTCTTTAACTTCTACAATTCTTTTTTCCTGTGCTCTTTTAAGGGATCTGGTAATCTTTTTAGATAGAAGTTCTTGGGTAAGATTATATCTTTTGACAGATTCATTTATCCTATATACATGTTCATCTTGGTCCGCCCAGTAGTAGGTATCCAAAAGTGCGCAGTAGCCGTCCTCGTATTCGGGATATTTTTGGATTACTTTTTCAAGTATGCGTATAGACTTATCGTATTGTTCTTGCCAGGCATTGAGTCTACCCATTAAAATTTCAGTATCCGCATGTCTAGGGATTTCACTTAGAATATATCTACAAAGCAGTAAAGCCCTTTCCCAATCCTTATCTATCGCCAATTTTCTGGCGGTGCGATAGGCTTGGTCAAAATCTTTTCCATTGAAAACACTTTGTATCCAGATTTCTTGCTCTTTATTAAACTCATTTTCCAAATGGGTAATCAAAGATGCCGATTTGGGGAGTATTTTATCTTGCGCGGTTACATAATTATTTACTCCTTTGAAATAGGTAAAATTTTCTTTGATGGATTTAATTTCGTTTTCATCTGAACTCTCTGTAAAACTCAAGTCTTTACCTAAAGAATAAACATCTCCATCCGTTAAAAAATAAGAACCAAGGATATAATCTTGTATATTATTATCACTACGTAACAACGGAATTTCCTTTTTAGATATATTTTCTTTCTTTGAAAGTAAACCAGTACCTAGCCAAGCTACCTTTTCAGGGATACTAATCTGATAGTGTTTGCCTATAATGGCAAGTAAAGTTGGTGCTATATCCGCATGAGAGGCTATTTGGCTCAGCTCGGCACTTGTTTTGATTAACGGACTATACATTAAAAGCGGAACCC
>JBARUM010000753.1:0-3464 GCA_049645725.1 Maribacter sp. | reverse complement strand
CAATAGCACATCACAGTGCTGCATTTTATCGGCTACTTCAATTCCGGCTTTTTTATATTCAGCGTCAGTAAAAGTGCGAATCGGGGAATGTTCCACTATAATTTCTGCATTTTCATGATTGGAAAGGACTTTTTTACAGGCCTTTGGTGATAGGACTACCCGTCTGTCCGGTGGGTTTTTACGCTCTCTTATGATTCCAAATTTCATGTTTTTTACTTGTTTGTTGATGGTTGTTCGTTGCCCGTTGTTGGCTCCTAGCTCTTGGCTGATTATAGTTTGTATTTTTTACTTTCTTCGTTATTAGGTTTCATTTTCCGTTTTTCGCTTCCCACTTCTCTCTTCTTACTTCGTGCCTTTTACTTTGTCCTTAACATAAAATTCAACATTAGGCAACTGTATCGTTTCAAATGTAACGTATGGTGCACCTTTGTCAAAACTTTTTTTGGAATACTTTTTGAGGTATATTTGCCGACCGCGTTAGCGATAGTAGCGGCATCCCCTGAACTTATTTCAGGGATATAGTGGATAGCGCGGCTTTTTTGAAAAAAAAAAGGAACCCCAAGAAATGTTCTTTGAAAAATATTGTCGTTCTAAAAAATAGATTCCTGCTCAAGTGGGAATGACAATGGGGCCGACTGGTTTTGACAGCGAGACCAATGGCATTGTAAGCATGTCGAGCGCTGGGGTACAGCTCGTTAATATCATACTTCACACTTTTAATTGGCGATAATAATTACGCTCTTGCCGCTTAATCCGAATTATAGTAGGATTTAGCCTCGTCCCTACAATGTAGGGAAGCGAGATGTTCCTGGGTAGCCCTTGTTGATGGCGACCTATTTAGGAGCACCAGAAAAGTCAACATAAGGTTGTTGTTCGCTTTGGCAATAACACTAAAACTTAAGAAGCTAAGCGTTTGTTAGGCCGTTTCCGGTCAGGCCTGCGTCGAAAATTAAGCGGAAACTAAACATGTAGAAATCACTGGCGTTGCTTGTTTGGACGAGGGTTCGAATCCCTCCGGCTCCACGATCACTCACAATTGTGTAGTGCCTTAAAACAGAAATTCCCATCAGGCTTGCTTGTTCGGGATTTTTGTTTTTAGACACCAAGGCTTTTTTTCGCTATACCTGCAGGACTCTACGGTTAAATGTAATTCGTTCGTAAAATATGAAAATTTATGTTTAAAAATCATCTTGATCGCGAATGCGTTCACGACGAAAAGTAGTTTGATCGTATAGTTCTTTTGAAATAGCATTCAAATATTGAGTAAAATCTCTTGTTGTTAGATTATACATCATATAGGCACCAAAATCATCTTCTTTGGTTCTTGACGCATGACTTAAAGCCAAGGATACCGGATTGGTAGAAAGATTGATGGCTGAAGCACTATATTTTTCTTTTGTAAGACCATCTGGTAGACCAGAGGTGTTATAAACACCATAGAAAGGTTGCCAAGCATAATCTAGAATAGAACCCGCTTCCACTCCATTAAATGTAGTGAACCTTGAGGATTCACCTATGTTATAAAAAGTAATTAATTTATTTGGCATCACTTTTCTAAGCTCTTCCAGTAAAAGAATAAATGAGAATTCATTGGGAGAAGGAACCTCATCTTCGCCATAATTTACAAACTCATCATCTAAATCAACGCCATCTAAATTAAACTCTTCTATCCTTGCCGCCACCTGCTGTGCAAAATTCGCAGCGGTCTCTCGGTCGGGTAGATTAGCAAAACCATAACGCTGTCTATTGCCTAAAATGGAAAGTAGAACCTTAATACCTTTGTCCTGCAAAGGTTTTATTGTCAATTCACTATTCTCCAAAACATTTAAAGTATTTACATTCAAGCCTAAAACGGGCCTATCACTTATTGGGTCATAATTTATGTTTGCTCCGAATACCATCGCATAATCAAAAAAAGGCTTACCGTTTTCTAAGATATACGCGCCGGCGTTTAACATATTAAAAGAGTTTACCTCTATATAAATTACAGTCTGCGGATTCTTTAGGGCAGGGGTTATCCTAATTAAAACACTAGAGTTCACTTCTTTAATACCGTTTGAGATGGTTACCATGGCATTAATCTGGGATTGGGTATCAGCATTAATTTCCAAGTTATCACTTAGCTTAAGCTCACCGGTAATATTATCTATGGAGATACTGTTGGCAAAAGTCTGAGAACTAATACGATAAGATAGAATTCCAGTATTGGTCGTAGCCACTATTCGTCCTATTGAGCTACCTTTTTCTATATCATCGGCAATGGTGAGCTCAAAATCAGATGCTGTTAAGAGTATCTCTTCCGACGGCTCCTCTTGCTCCATTTCCGTTTCATCAATTGTAGAGGCATTGTCACTGACACAAGAAATTATTGAAAAAGCAAAAATTCCAAAAAAAAGTCTCTTGACTGTAAATTTAATTTTTATCATTATCTCTTACTTTACATTTAATGCAGAGGTTAAAAATACAATATCCATATACAATTGAGGTCTCGTTTTATCCTAATGGTATTTGCTTTATATTTCAATTTGTTTTGATAACATTTTATAGTTCATAAAAAGGATAATGAATGTAATGTATCTAACTAGTAATTGCAGGATGTATTGTTTGTAGTAGTCTAAAGCGCATGGTTGACCGCTGGATCATATGGATTCAAAATAGTCTCAAATGATTATCAAATAATTTGCTCATCTATTTTTATTGTTACCTTAAATGAAGCTGAATACGGAATATATGTTCTCTATGTTTCATCAACCCTAACGTGAAAAGGTATTATATATAGATTTTTGGTGCTCTGAGGAGTCTCAATAACTGAATAATAAAAATTAATTATTCCTTAATAATATACCCATAATTGGGTATTGCAGAAACCCGGACACCAATCTAATTTTGAAAAATAATCTTATTAGCAGTCAATCTTAGACAATCCTTTTAGTCATGTATGAAAAAATAAAAAAAGATAATAAAGCGGAATTGGATGAGTTACGTCTCCTAGGAGAAAAAAAGGTTAAATCTTTAAAGGTAGCATATGAACTAACCGAAAGTGAACTCGTCCTAATTCTTAAACTCCATAGAAAAAGATACAAAATTGAAGACAGCATCACTTATAAGTTCCTAGCGAAATAAAAAGACGCTAGACCTTTACTTAAGTTTACTGCCCCCTGTAGCTCTACAATTACTGACAACTTTGTAGCCGCATAAAACTTAGAATGCCATCAAGCTTGCTTATTTAGAATTTTTGTTTTTTGCCACCAAAGCTTTTGTTGGCCTTGAAAGTTGTAATTGCATGACGACAGGCGCAAGGCAACAACTTAGATATTCACTACCAATCCAGGGTAATTTATAAAATGACAACTAAAAGATTTGGCTTTATGTTTTGTGAAAAGCCAGGGCATGCTAACAGAGCTAGAGTAAAACCGTAATTCCTATTGCTCATATACCATTGGATATATCAATACCTCCATAGA
>JBARUM010000752.1:0-3090 GCA_049645725.1 Maribacter sp. | reverse complement strand
TGGTCAACCTCAGAAAGCCCGATGAATCCGAAAGCGCCTTTTTCAAGGGAACGGCCTCGGGGCTGTTCGTGGGACTGGTGGCCCTCTCCAAGGAAATGCAGGTCAAATACGATGTGCCCGTTTGTTCCATTCCCCACGTATCGATCTTGGCATCGGTAAAAGCGAAATACCTCCTGCCCATCCTGTTGTCCAAAAAAGACTTGATCATGAAGGTGTCCGCACTTCGCGATGCTTTCGATGGGGGTTCCGCTCTGGAACAATTGACGGGTATTACCGCCACCTTACAACAAAAGCTATCAAGGCTTTATCATTTGGATGCCTATTACATATTTTCGGGGGAGGGGGATTTTTCCTTGGACCTGAACGATCCCCAACAAAAAAAGACCGTGGTCGTCGGATGCGACAAGGACAAAGCGGATGTAATGGCGCCCTATCTGTCCATGATCGTGGAAACCGTCGGCAAGGAGGCCAACAGGCCCGATAAGGCACCCTTTGCGAACATACTCGATGAGATGAGCTCGTTCTATTATGGGGGGCTTGTCGATTTTCTGGAGAGCGGAAGGGAAAACCTGTGCGCCCTTGTGGCCGGGATACAAGGGGTGGAGCAATTGGAAAAGAAATATCCGAGGGCGGAGGCCAATAGCATTATCGGAATCCAAGGAAGTGTCATATGTGGGATGGGGGGAACCAAAACGGCAAGCGAAATTTCTAAACGGATAGGGAAGACCAATCAAAAACGGACAGGGCTCAACCAACAGAGCGAAGGCGACCAATCCTTGAACCATTCCTTTTACAGGGAAGAACTGATTTCCGTGGATACCATCGGAAACTTTTCGCAAGGTGAGTTTTGTGGTGTACTGGCCGATTCCTTGGAGAGCCCGATCAAACAAAAAAGGTTCTGGGGAAGGATACGGTCGCACGAATGCCATGAAGTGCCCAAGGAAAAGCAACTGCCCTTGCTCCATGATTTCTGGAACGAGGAGGCCCAAGAGCTGTTCAAAGGCCATTGGCAGGATATGTTGGATAGCGGTTTTTTCCGGGATTTTAAAAGAGCCGTCGAAAAAAGAGAATTCATTTTTGTACCAAAAGCGGTTTCCTTCTATATCAAATATCTAGATGTAAATACGGAAGAATTGGAGCTGATGCAAAGGAAATACCATGAGCTTACAACGGATAAAATTAGGACAAAGGGAAAGAAAAAAAAAGTTGCCTATGAAAAATATATGGCCGATTTCTTTTCAAGGCGATTGGAACAGGTAATCATCAAAAACGAAAAACATCAGTTCCTACATAGGTATTTCGAGCAGATGTACAGCGATATCGAATTTTGGATAAAAAAGGAGTACTATGCGATAACCGGAACGAAAATAGGGGAGGACCTCTTCAACATCGGGAATTTCGCGCTAGATGACCTAGAGGAAGTCCCCTTTTGATTTATATTTGAATATGGATGAAAAAATAAAACACTACAAAGGACTTCTCAGGTCTTCCGGGGTTGATGACGACGAGGACTTCAGTTATATCCCTGAACGTATAAAAAGCATCATGAAGGAGCTCCATAAGGAAACCAAGGAGGATGTTTTCGAGGCGCAGAATTTTACAAAGATCATCGGGATAGCCGGGGTTACCTATTCCAAGTTTCTGAACAACAAAGCGGGCACTTCCTTCCGGCATGTCTTTAAGGTCATCCACTTTTTCTCCTTGATGGGTTATAACCCGTTATGGATTATAAGCCGTGATAACCTTTTGATTCCGAAAAAGTACGGGCAATCGGAATTCGTTATGAACAAAACTACGGTGGACAATGCCTATAACCAGCTTTTGCAGAATATCAAGGCATCACAGGAGGATACTAATTTGGCCTTGGACAAGTTCAAGGAGCAAATAACATCGTAGGGGAGGGGTGCCTTACTATTCCACCCATTGCATCTACAATGGGCACAATAGCCTTAAGTATTTCGGCGGTCACTATAGTCCTGATGTAGACCAAAATCGCAATGGTGCAATTGTCACCAGCGCAACCGTACCAATAAAGTAGGTTCGGTACTAATCCATTACATGTGATTAAAGATTGGCCTATTTCGAAGGATTTTTGTTTTGACCAAATTGATATCTATAATGTACATAACTACATACTGTATATTCTAAAATCAAAAAAACAAATTTTGTAGATAATGATTTTAAGCTGGATATATTCTTCAGAAGGTAAACTCTGATATAGCGAGTTTTACAATACGATGTACGTTTTGAAAGCCTTTACTTCTTCTATCTCAAATGTTTTTTAGTAGCTTAAATCTGTGTCCCATAAAAGGTGAATTAAAGAGACCACGAATGAGACTTTTTCGAAAAATTTTTATGACTATGGAAAAGTGTCCTATCAAAAGGCGTTTCTTGGTACAATTAAAAATCTTTTAGCTTACACTACAAACAGTCCATTATAACTTATACTCTTACAAAAGCTACGCTATTGAACAAAAAAATTGTGTATCACATATGGGATGAGATGCAAGTTATACCAAAGAGAAAAAGAAGGTTTAAAGATCAAAGTATTAACTTTCGAGAACTGGATTAAGGCTTTTCAGATGGTACATTGTTATGCGCTCTTATTTTTTTCTTATTCTTATCCTAAATGCCTCTCTTGGATTCAAGATTAATAATTGGTCAATGTCTGCTTCAGCAAATCCGACATTCCGCATAGCAGGAATTAAACTATCAAAGATAGCGTCAAATCTTCTAATCTGGCCGCCACCTGGATATCCATTTCCGTCATGTGAAATCAGGACCTTGTTTAACAATGTTTTTTTCTTAAATAACTTAAGTCGATTTAAATATTGGTCAGTGTTTGAAGCTTTTACTCCATCGAGCGATATCCAAGCTCCTTTTGATGCTAAGTCGATTAGAATATCGTCATCTTGAATTTTATTGGCGTGGGTCCAAACCCAAGCGCTCGGGTGAACGTCATATTTGTCCAAAAGGTCTTTTTGAAACCTAACTGCTTCAATATTTCCACCGGTATGAACCGCTATAGTAAGACCGGTATTGAGATGAGTTAGAATTCCAGCTTCAAAAAGTTTTTTATCTATTTCTGAG
>JBARUM010000751.1:0-1819 GCA_049645725.1 Maribacter sp. | reverse complement strand
TTCCTATAGCATTTCTTTGTAGGCAATTAACATAATAATAAAGGAAGGAACTACAGTCGTAGACATCCAACTCCGTTACAAAATGATTGCTCCAAAAAAAGCTTAGTCGATCACTAAGATTATTCATCAACATTCCGTTGGTGTAGGCCAATCGAAATTCGTCATGTTGTTGATTCCGTAGTTGTCGGCGGGCATCGTTATCCTCTGGATAGTTTGCATTGGTCCAATCTGCCCAAGTAGGAGCGGCTAGAGGTGCGGTATTGATTGCTTGATCTACCAAGGTATCAATAAGAGTACCTGCATTCTGACCAACTGCCTGATTGATGGTGTCAACGGATGCACTAAATCCTAACCTTCTATACAAATGCGAAGCTCTAAGTTGGTCCAGTGGAACATTATAGGGTGCAAGAGTAGAAGTATTACAATTAATGAAATATTCCATAGTCTTAAAAGGCGTTAGTAAATTACGTTCATAGAGTTGGGGCTTCTATTTAACGTCACGAAATTTTGGTTAGTATACTAATCCATTTATTTTCGTTAACTGACACTCGAAAGTACGGGCTAAATTTCTAGAAAGCCGCCCAGTTACTTATATTTTCGATGAACTACACTTTTTTGATACAATTTTATGGGGAAACATAACGAATTTGGAAAGGAAGGAGAGCAAATAGCAGTGGACTTCTTGCTTAAAAAAGGATATACTATTCGGTATAAAAATTATAGATACCTAAAATCCGAAATTGACATTATTGCCCAAAAGGATACTATCCTTGCCATTGTTGAAGTTCGTTCTAGAAGTTCGGATTTTATGGTCAATATTGCAGAGACTGTCACCCCAAAAAAGATAAAGCTTTTGGTTATGGCGGCTGACCATTATGTTACGGAGGCTGATCTTGACTTGGAAGTACGATTTGACATTATCACTATTTTAAAGAATAAAAATCGGTTTGAGCTGGAGCACTTAGAAAATGCCTTTTATCATTTTTAGCTAGGCCATATACAACCTGGCTTTATTAATCTACCAAAACAATAGAATAAACTTTTAATACAATTTGTTTTATTTGTAACATGTTGTTATATTTGCCAATAACTTACCAAACATGAAAACAATCTCATCCATTGTAGAACAGTACATTAAGAAAAAGCCTTTTTTGCAGAGTGCTTTGGCGCAAGGTATCATTAATCTTACTTCACTATCTAGGATTGTTAAACCTGAAATAGAGGAAGAGCTAGGAAAGGACATTCGAAATGGAGCTATTGTTATGGCCTTGAAACGACTTTCCGATGATTTGGAATTTAGGGCCACCCATAAAATCATTAAGGTTCTTAAGAATATTGGCGAGATAACTGTGCGGTCTTCACTTACGGATTATACCTTTTTGGCTTCGGATGATATTTTGGTAAAACAGGCTAAGTTATTGGAAGAAATCAATAACAACCAAGATGTATTTTATACCTCATCTAGAGGTGTAAACGAAATTAATATTGTCATCAGCAATATTATGGATAAAACCGTTGAAGAATTGTTCAAGGACGAGCGTTGTACACAAAAAGCTGAAGACCTTTCCTCTATTACGGTTAAATTACCGGCAGAAAATGTTTCCGTTCCCGGTATCTATTACTTTATTTTTCAAAGATTGGCATGGGAGGGTATAATTTTATACGAGGTTATTTCTACAACGAATGAATTTACAATCCTTGTTAACGATAACCAGGTAGACATAGCCTTTAAGACCATAAAAGATTTGAAGACGCTTTAAAGAGGCTTTACTCTTTTCTTAGAAACTCAATTACCTCCCCGTCGCTTTCTTGTTTCGAG
>JBARUM010000750.1:0-10669 GCA_049645725.1 Maribacter sp. | reverse complement strand
GGTAATTGCTTATTAGTAAAGCAAGACAAACAAGCGAATGAAGACAAAGACACAATTGCTCTTAGAACTATGGGAGGAAGCTCGAACACGATTTTCTAACCAATTGGTACAACTTTCACGAGATGATTTAAAAAAGAAATTACCACCAGCAGTAAATAGTGTAGGTTTTTTAATTCGGCATATTGGTGATGTAGAACTTTTATTCGCTAAAAACGTATTTACGGCACAGGATGTCAAGGTAATAGCCAAAACGGTCATCGCGCAAAAAGATACCCGAGAATGGACCGATTTGGCCGAATTGAAGGAATATGTAAATTATTCCTTTCAAACGCTAAAATCCATTGTTGAACGACAAACGGATGCCGATTGGGAAACTGCTATCAGCACTAAGGAATTTGGCTCCAAGACCAAGGCCGAAGCATTTGGAAGAATCGTTTCGCATACCAACCATCATGCAGGTCAAATGGCGATTTTGATAAAATATGGAAGTTAAAACGGTATACGAGAATATTTATAAAAGAAAATTTCAAATACCGCGGACCTAAAGAAATTGTCATTTGTCCATTCCAAATACAAGTCCAACAGAAATCCCCAACCCGTCAAAAGCGGGATTGAAAGGATGTTTATATCCCTGTCCGTTGGACAGATGAAATCTATTTAAGCCAACTACCAACTTTGTTTTTGAGTCCAGTTCAATGGCCAGGCCACCACCCGGTCGGGCCGTAAAATTGAGTTTGGTGCCTCCGGGTGGAAAACTTTTGAAACCATATAAAATACCTGCGCCTATATCTAAAAATAGAGCTGCACTACCAAGTTTTAGAAAATACCATCTTAAAAGAAATGAAGTGCCAATAGCAAAGCTATCTGCGTTAAAAATATCGGTATTATTATCCATTGTTATCTTGCGATAACCTGTAGTGCCAGATAAGTCTAAAGTAGCTTGTAGTGATATATTTTTAAAAGGAAATGACCCATACCCTAAACGAAACGAATAAACTTCTATATCCTTGTCGGTGTCTAAGCTCGTAACATATTCCGCTCCTGTAGAATAAAATCGCCCTCCCTTATGGAAAAAATTATCTAAATCATTTTTCTGGGTCTGTCCAGCGGTAATATTAAAAACAAAACAACACCAAATAAGGAATCGCAAAGAAATCTCGTTTTTACAAAACATGATTTATAAGCCAAGATTGGCGATTACCCTTTTGAGCTTATCCCTTACCGTTTCGGCAACACCTATTAAACTATCGTTTTTAACCGCCTGCATGGATGCCGCTGGATCCACCGCAGCGATTTCAATAATCCCCAATTCCCTTTCCTGAACAATAACATTACAGGGAAGCATGGTGCCAATTTTATCCTCACTTTGAAGTGCTTGGTAGGCTATAGGTGGATTACACGCTCCCAAAATCATATAGTTATGAAAGTCGACGTCCAACTTTTTTTTCAGGGTAGCTTTCATGTCGATTTCAGTCAGCACTCCAAACCCCTCTTCTTTTAGGGCCTCTGTAGTTTTTAATATCGCTTCGTCAAACCTTATGTTCTTAAGTTGCGTAGAAAAATAGTAGTCCATCGTAGCTTTTTATTCTAATTGTTGAGATGTAACCAATGTACGACCGGAGAATTAGCCTTACACTGATATTTATCATAATGGGGTAGCTTATTTTAAAATGGAAAAGAAGAACGGTTTCAACATTGCCGTTCAGTACCAAGGAGCTCTCCTATACATTTCTTTTAGCGAGTTGGCTTCCCTATTTCTTATCGTTAGGGTGGTATCGCCCAATTGCCTGTTTCGATAGCCCAAAAGATGGAAGAATTTTTTGGCAAAGAATCTGGCTATTTTCAAATCTACCAACAAAGCATCATGCTTTTTAGCGACCCAAGATATGCCAGGCAGAAAAGGCAACAGGTAATCTATGTGTAGCTTTCGTAAAATAGCTGATAATCTGAGAAAAATAATTGGTACGGGCTTTATGATAAAAAAACCGTCATTACCCTTCTTCTGGTATAAGGGCATAAATATATTTCCTGTTTGGGGAACCGCAACGGATTGTTCATCACTTATTGCAATCGGTGACCCTTTAGGAATGGATTCAAAATTCTTAAACCCAGGTAGCATCTCAAACTGTTCGTTCTTTTCTATTTTATAATGGTATACTATTTCATAGCAAGACGCTAAATGATGTGTGGTTTTCTTCAGTAACTTGTAATGCTTCTCAAATGCTATTTCACTTTTTGGGAGACTTCCTGCAAATACCAGAGAAAGATAAATAAAGGCAATGTGGTTTTCTATGGCCACCAAAGCATCATGTTGACCGGACTCGAAACCAAAGGCAACGTAACCCATATCGTTAATGTAGTTTAAGAACGTACCTTCTAAGTACTCTTCAATACCTAACAATAATGGAACTGGATACTGCTTTGTGAATTTCCGGTTCAACAGATTGTCGTTTACCGTAATGAAAGGTTCTGTAGGGCTAGAAGTTGTGTGCAGGTCTATAAAATAAAAGGGACCGGATTCCTTTTTGAGAATGGTATCTATACATTGGTAAAGCTTTAAAGCCTCTTTAACTTCGCTATCCTCTAGTTCATCCGTTTTGGAGAAGGATTCCTCTATGCGCTTCAAATTCCAAATTCGGTTCAGGTCTTCCTTTTGATAGCGGATTCCTTTTTCCAAGGCGGGTAGATTACCCGCAAGGGCATAGATGTTTCCATGAAGTTTTTCTGTTTTTGCTTTCAGTGAATTTAGTACTTGATGTAGCGCAAAAATACCTGAAGGTTCGTTGCCATGTACACCGCCAACAAATATTAGGGTAGGACCCGGAAGTCCACCCCTGATCTGTCCAATAAAGCGACCAACATCAATGTACTTTTTAAGGGCCTTGCTGTAAATTTTCGCCATTTTAGATAGTGCTCATATCATTACGGGTAATTATACCCACGAGATTGTCCTCTTTTAGTACGGGAAGGCATCCGATACGATGCTTTTCAAGTGTTTGAAAAACCGTTTCCATTTCCGTATCTGGGGTAACGGTCATCACTTCTTTAACCATCAGGTCTCGTACTTTTAATTCTGAAGAATCCGTATTTGCTCGTAAATGTTCGGTGATATGGCTCCAGGTCAAAAGTCCACAGAGCTGTTGTTGGTCGTTCAATACCGGAACATGATGTATGTTCTTCCATCTCATGATACTAGTCGCCATAGTCGCTAAATCATTTTCATTTACGGTAAAAAGATGGGTAGACATCAGCTGTCCTGCCAACAGTGCATTTGTGCGTAGGTTAGATTTTACTTCGATCATGGGCCAATTCGAAACAGGTAATGTATTTTGCTGATTTCCATAAATGCCTTTTGTCAGCGCGATAAGCGCATCGTCCCTCTTTATGTACTTCTTGAGATTTCGGTAATTTTTAATACTCCAAGTTGCCCCGTTTGTCCCATTTGCTCTTTGCTCGATAATTCTAAGATAGCGTTCAACATCATTCTTATCAATACCACTTTTTTGTAATCCGGCATAAGCTATGGGTAATAGTTCCTTTAGTATTAACTCACGGGTAGAAAGAGAGTTGTCCTTCCAATGCATCATACTGTTGATGCCGTTTCTGGCCGCTTTTATAAAATTATCCTTGGCGTCCCTAAAATCCATAATTTTAGCCATATCATCAAATTCAGATGGTCTTCCCATCATCAGCCCTACCCAAAAAGCAAAATTGGCCATTTGGTCCACAACTGTGGGACCGGAGGACAGGTATCGATTCTCTATACGGATATGCGCTTTTTTCCCATCGGTACCGTAGCAAGGTCGGTTCCAACGGTAGATGGTACCATTGTGAATGCCAAGAGCCTCTAACTTTGGAATCTTGCCTTTTTTCAATACTTCAAGTGAACTCTCGGCAATTTCGGTAGTCAACAACACTTCATATTCGGCAATATCATCTTTGTAGATGTCAACAATGGAATCCGATATCCATTCATTTCCAAAAGTTACCCTTGGTTGTTTTTCCTTAAGGTAATAAGAGGAACTTCTGGTATCCACACTTTGTTGGAACAAGGCTATCCGTGTCTCGTTCCATAGCTCTCTACCCATTAAAATAGGAGAATTTGCAGATATGCCCAATACAGGTCCGGAAATTGCCTGAGCCCAATTATAACTGGCCACAAAATCCTCTGGAGGAATCTGGAGATGCAACTGAAAACTTGTATTACATGCTTCGAACAATACGGAATCATGATGCACCGAGATTTCATCCACACCACGGATATGGAATTCAAGATTTTGCTTTCTTATATTTTTTACCGCATCATTAAGTAGCGTGTACCTGACACTGGGCGTCATAAATTCCAATGAAAGCTCTTTAAGACTAATGGTTGGTAAGATACCTACCAACAAAATTTTAGTATCGTACTTATCTGCGGCGTTGGTTGCTTTTTGAAGGAATTCCTTTAATTTGTTTTCCATCTGGGAGAAACAATTATGTTTTAATTCCTCGGGGTCCAGATTAATTTCAAGATTGTACTTTGCAATTTCGTGGGTAAAATGGGTATCTGCTACAGCCTTTAACACTTGGGACGCATTTTTGGAAGGGCGCCAATTGGCATTGACCAAACAAAATTCTTGTTCGGCACCAATACGGACGATATCGTTTTCAATCAATCCCTTTTTTAATAGTAGTTCCATAGCCCTAATATCATCCAGCAAATGTTTAACGAATCTCGATCTAGAAATCTCATCAATTTTATTTACTTGGTTTCTTCCCATTTCACTGCTTGTTTAGAATAATATTTTTTATGCGTTGATTTTTATTTTTTTGGTAGATTCAGAATTCGTTACAATCCATTTGTTCAATTCTTCCACATCTTTCTTTTTACAAAGTTGTGTTCCTAACGTCATAGTTGCCGCTGTTCCACAAGCAACTCCGTACGTGACCATTTCTTGCAATGACTTTCCTTGGGCAAGCGCTAACACCATTCCGGCGACCATACTATCGCCCGCACCGATAGTACTTTTTTGGAATACGATGGGTGCCGCTATATTTGTTACAATATCTTTGGTAATTAATATTGCACCTTGTGCACCTAAGGAAACGACAAGAACTTTACATGGGTTTTTCGTTAGAAAGCTTTTTGCGAGGGGCTCCAATTCTGCAAAGGAAATGGTGGATACCCCACATAGCGTGGCAAGTTCTCCCAAATTTGGTTTCAATAAAAAAGCACCGGCCTGCGCCCCTTTCAATAAGGCCTCACCAGAAGTATCCAATATGTATTTTGCCTTTTCCCGCTGGGCTATTTTTGAAACTTGCGCAAAAAAATCGATGGGCATACCCGGGCATAGACTACCGCTTGCCACGAGCAGGTCACCCTCGGATAACATGGCCTCCAATTGGCCCAAAGTGTTTTTCCATTCGCTTTCGTTCACCATGGGTCCCGGCATTCCAAAACGGTACTGTTGGTTATTTGTAGTATCGGTGACCGATAGGTTTTCCCTCACGCTTCCTGAAATAGGAATTACCTGTTGTAGGACATCCAAGTCGACCAATATATCTTGTAATTGATTTCCTGTAGCCCCTCCTGCCATGTACATACAAAGTGAGGTTCCACCCAGTTCGTTAATTACACGGGAAACATTTATACCGCCGCCGCCCACTTCATAGATGGGGTCTGTACAGCGTAATTTACTGTTGGGTTTTATTCCAGCAACGGTAGTGCTTTTATCAATGGCAGGGTTTACGGTCACTGTAATTATTTTTTTCATAGCTCCAGATTTAGCATAATTCAAATGTAACGGTAACCATAGAGGACACATATGACCAATGTCATTGTTGAAAAAGCACTTGCAAAATAACTTCGTATAAAACGAGAATACCATGAAAGGAGTTTTAAAATTAGGCAGCGTTTCGGGAATCAAAATAGAAGTGCATTGGACGTTTACCCTATTACTACTTTGGGTAGCATTCCTAGAAATACGGCAAAGTGCTGATTTAAATAGGATATTACTTAATGAAGCCTTAGTGGTGGTCTTGTTCGTATGTGTTGTACTACATGAATTGGGGCATGCGCTTACCGCAAAAAAATTTAAGATCAATACCCAAAAAATTATGCTACTACCAATTGGGGGAGTGGCCACTTTAGAAAAAATGCCTGAAAAACCAGGTCAGGAATTACTGGTGGCTTTTGCTGGGCCGGCAGTAAATATTATAATAGCCGTCTTACTTGCCCTGGTTATTCCTCTAAGAAGCTATTTTAATTTTGATGCCGTAGTATTGGAAGAAATACTTTATGAACCTACATTGCAAAACTTTTTGTTCTACCTCTTCATCGCCAATATTATGTTGGTGGTTTTTAATCTGATTCCGGCTTTCCCTATGGACGGTGGTCGTGTACTTAGGGCTTTGCTTTCCTTTAAATTAGGTCGCACGGAGGCTACAAGAATAGCTTCGGGAATTGGACAAGGATTGGCCATTCTGTTCTTTATACTGGGACTTTTCTTTAATCCGTTTCTGATATTAATAGCGTTGTTCATTTTTATGGGCGCCTACAGTGAAAACCAAATGGTACAACGAGAGTCTATTTTGGCAGGTCATACCGTAAAAGACGCCATGCTGCGATATTTTACAAGACTTCATCCAGAAGATACGTTGCAGAAAGCTATAGATACTTTGTTGGCAGGTTCAGAAAAAGACTTTGTGGTCACCGATGATAACCAAATTGTGGGAACACTCTACCAAAAGGATATCATAAAAAGTGCTAAAGAACCTTCCCAATTTATTCGCGAGGTTATGCATACCGATTTTAAAACTGTTGAGATCTCTACCGAAATGATTAAGGTTTTGGAACTTATTGGCAAAGAGAAGACAAGCTTTTTCCCGGTAACAATGAACGATGAATTGGTCGGTGCAATAGACATGAATAATATCAGCGAATTCATACTTTTGAAGACAGCAAATAAATAATACAATGTTCGAAGAACTTACCGTGCATTATGGGCACATTTTTGAAGAGGAACTTCTAAGGGAAATCAACGAAGCAAGTACATTTAAGGATGTTCGGGAAGGCGAAAAGTTAATGGAAATAGGGCAATACATTAAATACATGCCTTTGTTAGTTTCAGGTGTTATTAAGGTGCTTCGAGAGGATAATGACGGTAATGAACTGTTGCTCTATTTTTTACAGGATGGGGATACGTGTGCTATGACTATGGTCTGTTGTATAGGTCAAAAGCAAAGTGAGGTGAGGGTAGTTGCTGAGACGGATACAAAGGTGATTATGGTACCCATCGGAAATATGGAAGAATGGCTGGGGAAGTATAAAAGCTGGAGAAATTTTGTATTGAACACTTACCATACCCGATTTAACGAACTATTGGATACAGTGGATAGTATTGCCTTTTTGAACATGGACGAGCGACTGCTCAAATATTTAAAGGAGAAGATTCGGGTAACCAATAGTAATACCATTTATAGCACCCACAAGGAAATAGCCTATGATTTAAATACTTCAAGGGTGGTGGTTTCCCGATTACTGAAGAAACTGGAAAATATGGATAAGGTAACACTCCACAGGAATTACATCCAAATAAAGGAACTCTAATTGCTGTTGATTTCTTTTTTGTTCTACGAGCTGTTTAAAATTAAATTATTGGACCTAGGTTCCTATGGTTTTTATAAATCTGTCAAATCTGTTCGGGCTGATAAAAATCATTCTTTATTTCGTTAGGGAGACCGAGCTTGCAGTATAAAATCAATCGAAATGAAAAAATACCTTATTTTTTTTGCTTTCGGTCTTTTGCTGGTAAACTGCAAAGAGGCAAAAAAAGATAAAACTGAATACCTTGAAAGCCCCGTTATCGTTGAAAATCCCCAAGTAGAAAAGCAGCATCCCGGAAAGCGTATTATGGAACAGGAGTGTTATATCTGCCACAACCCCAACGCTTCACAAGAAAGTATGATAGCCCCTCCCATGATAGCTGTTAAAAATTACTACCTTGGCAAAAACACCACCGAGGAGCAGTTTACCGAAGACCTCATCAGATGGGTCAACGACCCTGAACAGGAAAGCAAAATGCCCGAAGCGCTATTCGAATTTGGCAGTATGCCATACATCCCCTATCCTGACGATGCCATTGCCCAGATTGCAGCGTACATTTATAACTATGATATCGAACGTCCAAATTGGTACGATGAGGCTTTAAAAGAAGGGGGTAAAAAAGACGTAATCATACGAAGTAGTATGTTATCCAAAGAAATACGAAACAAAAATGCAAATATAGGTATGACCCATGCAATGGCAGCCAAAACAGCTTTGGGAAAAAATCTTGTCAAAGCCATCAGCGAAAAAGGAACTTTAGGTGCTATCGAATTCTGTAATGCGAGGGCTTCAGCATTGACCGACAGTATATCCGTTATGAACAATGCTGTTATCAGAAGGTTATCGGACAAACCCCGCAACCCAAAAAACAGGGCCAACAAAGAGGAACTAGGTTACATTACGTATTTCAAAAAATTGATCGCCGCGGGGAAAGAGCCAAAACCCGTAGTTATAAGAGATAAAAATGAAGTCGATTTTTACTATCCGATTACCACAAATACCATGTGCCTACAATGTCATGGGAAACCGAGAGAACAGATAGCACCGGAAACTTTAGCTACCTTAAAGTCCTTATATCCTTTGGATAAGGCTACGGGCTATTCAGAAAATGAAGTTCGTGGTATATGGAGTATTAATTTTGATATCCAAGAATAGCTCTAGCTGTATCCATTTTTGACCTGAAGCTACTGACCTAGGTCATTTCTTTTCCTACCCTTGTTTTTCATCTTTGTAACCTAGGATACTGTAGAGGTTCCGAGAGGACGATACCTTTATAGTAAGTAAATAACCTTGGGGCACGCCCGCGAGGAATTGAATGGAAAATCAATTTTAATTTCGGCGCAAGCTTTGGAGCATTTTAAATCTTGATTATCCGGTAAACCTTAAAACTATACATCATGAAAGTAGAACAAATTTATACAGGCTGTTTGGCACAGGGTGCCTATTATATAGAAAGTAATGGTGAGGCCGCCATTATAGATCCATTGCGTGAAGTTGAACCCTATATTAAAATGGCAAAGGAGCGCAACGCTACAATTAAATATGTCTTCGAGACCCATTTTCATGCCGACTTTGTTTCGGGGCATATCGATTTGGCAAAAAAGACGGGAGCTGATATCGTTTTTGGACCCACAGGTATGAAAACCACTTATAATATTATAGTGGGTAAGGATGGACAGGAGTTTAAACTTGGCAAATCTAAAATTCGATTGATTCATACGCCAGGGCATACCATGGAAAGTAGTTGCTACTTGTTAATAGATGAAAATGGAAAGGAAACTTCCCTTTTTACGGGAGACACCCTCTTTATTGGTGATGTCGGCAGACCAGATTTGGCCCAAAAAGTAATCGCAGAGCTTACACAAGAGAAGTTGGCCGGTCATCTTTACGATTCTTTACGAAACAAGATTATGCCGCTCTCTAACGATATTGTAGTTTATCCCGGACATGGTGCAGGCAGTGCCTGTGGAAAAATGATGAGTGACGAAACTACGGACACATTAGGCCATCAAAAGAAGACCAATTACGCATTGCGGCCAGATATGGGCAAAGAAGAGTTTATTGATGCCATACTTACCGGTCTAACCCCTCCACCAGGTTATTTTCCGCAAAATGTAATGCTGAACATTCAAGGCTATGAGAGTATTGATGAGGTGGTCAAAAAAGGAACTACTCCCCTTAACGTAGCCGAATTTGAATCGTTATTGGAAGAAAATTGCGCTATCGTCATAGATACCCGAGAAGCCCAAATCTTTGCCAAAGGCTTTATTCCTGATTCATATAATATTGGTATCGATGGTAGTTTTGCGAATTGGGTAGGAACCACTATAGTAGATGTGAAGCAACCTATACTGATCGTTGCAGAGGAAGGAAAAGAAGAAGAGGTTGCCACCCGACTGGCCCGAATTGGTTTTGACAACACCTTGGGCTATTTAAAAGGAGGATTTGCCGCTTGGAAAAAGGCTGGAAAGGACGTCGAGAACATCCCATCCATCGAAGTAAAGGAACTCGCCCATAAAATGATAGATGAGGATGTACACATTCTTGATGTCCGACGCGCTAGCGAGTACAATAGCGAACATGTAGAAAATGCTATCAACGCTCCTTTGGATTATTTAAAGGACAGTATGACCAAGGTGGACAAGAACAAAACCTATTATGTGCATTGCCGTAGCGGTTACCGGTCCATGGTATTTGTGTCCATTTTAAAATCGATGGGATATGAAAACCTAATCGATATTGAAGGGGGTATGAATGCTATGAAGGAACTCGGCAAGTTTATACTTTCCGAGTATCGTGAGCCAACGACGATGCTGTAATATCAAAGCGAACAAAAATGAAAACTAGATATCAAATACTTGTTATCGGAGGAGGAACTGCCGGTCTTATGACTGCCAGTAGTCTGCTCCGTAGAAACCCAAAACTTCACTTGGGTATCATAGAACCTTCGGAGGACCATTGGTATCAACCCGCTTGGACCTTGGTGGGTGCCGGCACCTATGATTATGATAGTACCAAACGGCCTATGAAATCGGTCATTCCAAAGAATGCCGATTGGATTCAGGACAGGGCTATTTCAATTGA
>JBARUM010000749.1:0-9475 GCA_049645725.1 Maribacter sp. | reverse complement strand
GATAAAATTGGGTCGGTAGCTTTAGGAAAAATGGCCGATTTTGTGGTTGTAGAAGAAAATCCGCTACAAAACTTAAAAGTTCTCTATGGCACAGGAGCTGTAAAACTCACGGAAGATAACGAGGTCGTACGTGTGGGCGGCGTTAAGTACACCATCAAGGACGGAATAATCTATGATTCCAAAGCCTTGTTAGCTGACGTAAAGAGGCAAGTGGACGAAGCAAAGCAAAAAGAAAATTACACCATAAAACAACCGGGAATAAAAGATTAGTTTCCTACTGGAATATGGGAGATTTCCGTTTTGGAATCTAGAATTGATCTTTATCAGTAGGAACCTTTAAAGGACGAAGTACACCCTTGGTTTTTGGAAAGGTTACTAAATAGGTAATTATCAAGGCAATGGGTAGTACTAATGAAAATAATAACATAGCATTTATGTTTATGAAGTGAATCAGTTCACTTCTGATTTAGACAATTCAAGGATTATGCCAATTTTGATCTGCTTTTTTTGGTACTAAAGGCTAATGCCTTTTTTACTCGTGAGTTTTTGTGGCGATACAAACGAGCTATACTTTTTTCAGTACCAATCGAAGCTTTCTCACCGTTGAGATCACCATCATTGCTAGTAACCAAAACAATATCCATTTTAAGAATGTCCACTTTATCATTGCTATTTGTGTTTTGGGCTATAGCAACAGTGCCAAAAAAAAGAACTACTACTAAGGTTAATAAAGACTTCATAATATTCATTTGGGTTACATAAAGATAACCGCGATATTGACCTTAATAGAGTGCTACACCGCTGAAATACAGAGTTTTTCGGTCATTGTGAAAAATATGGATGAAGTGTAAAAAAGTGTCGATAAATGAAATGGACACTCCAAACAACACACCGATATAATTGGTGATTTATCGGTTGATTTAGAAGTACCTTTAGAAATGGAGATATCTAAATAGTTAGTTTTATCCAATCTGTTGATTTATTATCTTTAAAGTTAAGAACACAACTATGATCAAATAATGAACTCCTTTTCAATATATCACCGTCTAGTAATCCAATCCACAACTCAAAAAGTTTTTGAAGCAGTTTCACACCCGGAACACCTTACTAATTGGTGGCCCAAAAAGTGTTCTGGAAAACCAAATTTAGGCGAGGTTTACAATTTCTTTTTTGCTGAAGAATATGATTGGTATGGAAAAGTCACTAAGTGCGAAAAAAATAAAAAGTTCCATATTACCATGACCGAATCTGATGAAGACTGGAACAATACTTCTTTTGGCTTTGACCTTACAGACGTAAATAGTGATACACAGCTTGATTTTTGGCACCAGGGATGGCCTCACTGCAATGCCCACTTTAAAAGGTCTTCCTATTGCTGGGCGCAATTATTATCTGGGCTTAAGAACTATTTGGAAAAAGGTGTGGTTATTCCTTTTGAAGAGCGAGAGTAATAATCCTGCTATCGTTTTCGTTTCTTACCTAAGTTCTTATCCCCACGCGTTTTTGGCTTCTTGTACTTTTTTTCAATGATACGGCGGTAAGAACCTCCTTGATTTTGTTTTTTGTTCTTTTCGGACTTTTCATGGAAACCGGCACCACGTTCATCTTCATTTATTTTTAACGGATTTTCGTGTTCTATATGTTTGGGTTGTTCGTCATAAGTCAATTGTGTGGCAATTTTGACCTCCGCAGGAAGCTCAATTATTTTAATCTGATATGACATTAAGTCTTCAATCGCGTTCTTGGCCTCCTCCTCTTTATCGGTATATAACAAAATAGAGGTACCCTCCTTCTCTGCCCTACCCGTTCTTCCTATGCGGTGCATATAATTCTCTGGGTATAAAGGCACATCAAAATTGATGACATGTGAAATTTGGTCAAGGTCCAGACCACGGGCCATAACATCCGTAGTTACTAGAATACGATTTTTACCCGAATCAAATTGTTGTATAGATCGTAACCTATAATTCTGGGTCTTATTGGAGTGAATAATACATATTTCTTCGCTAAAAAATTCTGCCAATTCTTTGAATAATAAATCTGCACTTCGCTTATTAGAGACAAAGACAAGTACTTTATGGTAGGATGCCGAATCCTGAAGTAAATGAGCCAGTAGATTGACCTTGGTATAAAAATTAGGAATGGCATAACCTAATTGCCGTATATTGTCTAAGGGAGTTCCGCTGACCGCAATGGATATTTTCGCTACCCTTTTAAAAAAGTCATTAATCAATACATCCACATCATCCGTCATGGTTGCAGAGAACATGATGTTTTGTCTACGCGTTGACAATAATTCAAAGATATTGGTCAGTTGAAACCTGAAACCTAAATCTAGCATCACATCCACCTCATCGATAACCAACTTTTTAATGGATTTTAGTTGCAATGCTCTGGCAAGCACCAAATCGTAGAGTCTGGCCGGTGTGGCTACTATAACATCTGCACCTTGCGCCAAGGCATCTTTTTGTCGGTTCATACTAGTGCCGCCATAAACTCCCAATACCCTTACGGAAGTGTACTTTCCCAACTTCTCTGTTTCTTCCACCACTTGCACGACCAGCTCTCGCGTAGGTACTAATATCAAGACCCTTGGGTGTTTTTCCTTAGAAAAAGGTAGCGCGTTTAAAATAGGTAACAGATAGGCAAATGTTTTTCCCGTACCGGTTTGTGCAATTCCGACAATATCCTTTCCGCTCATTACTACTGGAAATGTCTGCTCTTGGACGGCTGTAGGGTTTTTAAAGCCTAAATCGTCCAATGCATTACGTAACGGCGTGGAAATCTTAAAGTCGGTGAATAAAGCCATGAGGTCTGCTTTTAGTATTGCAAAGCTATGGGGTTAAAATTTCTAATACCAAGAAAACGAGCATTTAATGATTATTTCTCCCTTAATTTATTCTGTATCTTGCTTAGAATGACTAAAAATTCGTAGGAATGAAATCATATTTATCGCTTCCGCTACTGCCATTACTTTTCACAAGTATAATTACTTCCCAAACTCCCGAGCAATCTTATTTTGAATGGACTAGCATGCCTTTTTCTAAAGAACAACTAGCCGAAAGAAGACTACGATTCATGTCTCATTTACCTAAAAACGGTCTCGTTTTTGTACCTTCCAAGGACGGATTTTCCTATGGTGAAACGTTTAGGCAATTAGATGATTTTTATTATTTCACAGGTTTGGAAATACCCAACGCAATTTTAGTACTTGACCTTTCTAAAAAATCTTCCTTGATCTATACGCCAGAACGGGACCTGCGTTTTGAAAGCGCTTCTAGACCGAATGATTTTCCCGGAAGGCCGCTATTAAGAGATTCTGATTTAACCGAAGCAAGTGGAATTGTCTTAAAAAACAAAAAGGAGCTTAATGAAGATTTTAGACAGTACACGATGCCGACCGTTTATCTAAACCTTGGACGTAGTGGCGGTGTGGAACAGCTATCTAATGAACTCATCCAAACACCAACTCCAGAAGAAATATTGATGCTTGGTTTGCGGCGAATGAAAAATGAACTATTGTTCAAAAACTACTATGAGGCCCTAGCTAAAGTAAGAATGGTAAAATCTGAATCGGAAATAGCGTTTATGCGAAAAGCCACTGAAATTAATGTTGAGGGAATTAAAGTAGCTGCAAAAGCCATTGAGGCGGGTAAAGACGAACGATATCTGGAAGGCGTATTAGAAGGTAATTATAAAAAGGATGGTGCCCAGCGTCTAGCTTTTGGCTCCATTATTAAATCTGGACCCAACTCCCTATGGCCATGGCGGATCTTAGCCACTCATTACGATAGAAGAAACCGAATAATGGAAGATGGTGATGTGGTTATTTTTGATGTCGGCTGTGAATACAATTATTATGTGAGCGATGTAGGACGTACTTTCCCCGTATCTGGGACCTTTACGCCGAAACAAAGGGAAATTCTGGCGATGGAAGTGAATATTGCCGACCAGATTATTGCATTCATTAAGCCCGGTATTACCTTTAAGGACCTACGCGATCTATGTGATAGAATTATTCCCGAAGATGCCAAGAAATATATGCAGGCCGGACTTTTCTTTGGGCATCATTTGGGCTTGTCCACCGGAGATCCTAATTTAAGCGATGCCACTTTGGAGCCAGGAATGATATTTACAGTTGAACCTTGGTATTATAATCATGATGAACAGATTTCGGTTTTTACAGAAGATGTCATTTTAGTGACCAAAGACGGTTGCGAAGTATTGAGTAAAGATTTGCCTAGAACTCCGAAGGCGTTGGAAGCTTTAATGAAAGAATAGATTATCCATAGGAGTTACTTTTAAAATATTAGTAAAAATTGAAAATTTAACTCTTGAAAAATTTATCCATAATGACATAGTTCATGCCAGCTTTACCGAATGTTTTAGAGGTTTCGGCCATTCCAAATTTTTTATAAAAATCCGTTTTATCAACTCTAGCGTTACACCATAGTCTTATAACCTGTTTTTCGTTGGAAACATAGATAATTAAGTGTTTTAGGAGTAGTGTCCCATATCCGTTTCCTTGTTCAGACGTTTTGGTCGCAAGTTTTCTAAATTGAGCCTGATTGCCTGTAATGAATAATGAAACTACAGCAAGTAAAATTGAATCTCTAAAAAGACCAAAATGAGTGCCTTCTTCATCATTATCTAGATGTACAAACTCTAACGGTTTAACTGGCCACATGGCCTCATGCCTAATAGCATACGTATCACGAGCATCTATTTCCCTAATTGTACTATTCATAATTATTGAGGTCCATCACTATGACTCTTCAAAATTGGCTCATTTTCCTGTCAAGCTCATTGATATAGCTTAAAATTCCTAATTGGATACCTACTGGTGTCGAACGGTTCTTTAAGTATGGGTATAAGCTTCAATAAATCAGGTTTATCTCAAAATATTTTGTGCCATGGATCGGGTTAAACCGGTATGGAACTATTTCATAAAATCCCAGTTTTTTATAAAGTCCAATTGCGGAGTGCATTGTTGGCAATGTATCCAGACGCATTCTTTTATAACCAAGTTCTTTTGCTACCTTAATTGCTTTTTCCAATAGGAGCTTCCCGATGCCCAGGCCACGAGCTTCTTTTTTTAAATACATTCTTTTCAGTTCGCAAATATCACTTTCAAAGCTCCTTATTCCAAAACAACCAATCGGCAGCTCTTTCTCATTGTAAACAATAAAAACCGCTCCTTTAGGTTTGGAATAATGGCTATCAATTTTTTCTATTTCGCTGTTAAAATTTTGAAACGCTAAATCTACCCCTATTTGTGAGGCATATTCTTTGAAAAGTTCAACTGCCAACTGATATTCTTCTTTTGATTCGGCCTCTCTAAATTTAGTCATTTTACCTTCGAGATATTTCACGGCAATTATTGGATTTAAAACCATTGCATAGTGTTTTAAACACCTAGTTACCCGTCGTACTTTATTCTTTCCAATTTTGAAGTCGGTCTAGATACAAGTAGCTTTCTACAAATTTTCTATGCTCCTTATTTGTCAGTATTTCTACCAATTCCAATGCAGCTATGTAGCTGGCCAAATTACCGTTGGAAGATAAAAATTTACCATCCCTTACAAATGTGACCAAGCTATCATTTTGCACTTTCAAATTGGGAAAATCTTTTTGTAATTGTTCGCCACCACCAATCCATGTGACAATTTTATTTCCGTCTGCGATTCCTGATTTCCCGATTAGTTGTGCACCTGCACAATTGCTAACCGTATATTGGGTTTCTTTGTTCCTTTCCTTGATAAAATCTATAATTGTTTCATTATGAACTTGTGCGTACATATCATAAGCACTTGGGACGAACAAAACCATTAATTTTGGGCAGTTTTCAAAAGTGTAATCAGGGATAAATCGCATTCCTTCTTCGGTCGTGATTGGATTTTCGGTTTCTGCAATTGTAACAACATTAAAAAGTTGTTTTCCGTCTTCGCTTGGTTTTGTAAAAACGTCCGATGTTGCAATAACTTCGTTTTGTAAAACACCGTCATACATTAAAAGACCGATTGTTGGCAATTCTGATTTAACGGGTTTTGGGTGTTTTATTAGCGTGTCCGTTTTCTTTTCGGTTGTACTGAACTCGGGATTTTCTATTACGGTATTTGATTTTTCTGTGTTACAACTTATTAGAATAGCTGTAAGAATTGGTACTATTAGAAATCTAAATTTCATCATTGAGGTTTATTTTTAGCATGTGATATGACTAAAATAAGTCTATGGATTTAATATATTTTTTCTGCGCTGCACTCATCGGATAAATCAAATCTGTCAATCCCGGACACAACGAACTGACATTCCGCCAAGAATATCGGCATCGAAACGGAATGCTTTAAATTTATTTGATTTAAGTGGTTTAACACTAGATGGTCCACCATAATGCAAGTTCCATTCCCAAGCTTTGCCCTCTTCACCTGTGGGTGTGGACGACCACCAGAGACTAATGATGCCTTTGACCCGATAGCTACCATTGGGTGAGCGCTGACCTCCTGGAAGTGCATTAAATCCGCTGCTATTAGTGCCGTTACCGCCTTCTTTCCAACCATGAACGCTTTTTAAGGCCTCCCCCGCCCTATCAAATCCGCCAAATTGCTTTACAAGTATAGACCATTCACTATCCGTTGCCAGATGCCAACCGCTAGGGCAAGCTTTTTTTGCTGCTTCCCAGGTGTAAAGCAGACCTAGTTCTTTTCGATTGCCCTCATCGTCATCATAAGCATAGCTGTCCAGCACTTTATAGTTCAGGTTTTGAGCCATCCAAGTAAATGTAGTTCCCGTTAAAGTGTCTTTAAAGCTCATAGTTTTATACGTTTGCCCATCGCGCGCGTCAGTAAAAGCACCAGTAGATTGGGCAATTCCTACCTCTATAAAAAGTAAGGCAGAAAGAAGTTTAAAGATGTGTCGTTTCATCATTTTTGCCTAGAATTTGCTTTTGCGATTGTAGCTGTCCCAATTATAAGTCAAATGGTGTTTTGCCCAAAACTCTGACCGTAATATTTTTCAAAATCCGGATGAGAAAACCTTTTGTTGTTACATTTTGTTTACACTAAAATTCTTATTAAAATATTACATATAACGGCCCGTTTTATGACGGCTGCGGATTGTGAAGATGCCCCTCCTCTCCTGATGGCCTAAACAAAAGATTATAACTAAACTTTGGATTAACATGTTATCCGCCGCTGGTATAAACACAACTTAAGTCTAATTCTCTTATTTAATTCCATTTTCTAAAAAATGTATGAAGCTACTGGCAATATCAAAGTAATTGGCGGAGAAAGATAATCAGGAACTGGGGCATTTATTTCGGCTAAAAAAGCAAATATAAGGATAAAAAGAAAAAACCGTAATCAACATATTCTTTCAATACTTCAGATTTATTTATCCAAATAGCGATTAAAGCTGAAGTTTTTACCGTCATTAAAGGAAAAATTAAATAAGTAGTAAAACCTATTTCTGAAAATCTCTTTTGCAAATTCATGATTGAACACACTATTTCCAATAGCTGCCATCATCATCAGTATTAGCAGACTGGTGGAAACAAGGTAAACGGTTTTTTGGTCTTTAATTTCATTTCTGTTAAATCAAAGCTTCTAAAACCTTTTCTAATCTGTCCAAAGCTGAACCCCAACCATTATAGAATCCCATTTCTTCCTGTTGTTTACAATACTCAGGCGTAGCGTGAATAACACTAAAAGTAAACTTAGTTTTATCTCCATCTGCTTCAAAGTAGATTTGTAACTCTACGTTTTCGGTCATTGGTTTAAAGTCCGCAGAACTAATTATTTTCTTTAACTCTTCAATTTCTTTATATGTACCTTCAGATATAAATTCATTTCCGTCTGGTAATGGCATTGAATATTTCCATTTCCCACCAACTTTAAAATCGTGTTGAATTACATGGATGTCCATTCCATTTGGAGCCCACCATTTTAAAATGTGTTCAGATTGTGTCCAAGCATCCCAAACTAATTGTATGGGTGCATTAAATATTTTCTCTATCGTTAAAGTTCTACTTGTTAAATCGCTCATTTTTTATCGCTTTTTGCTTGTATTTGATCAATGTAGTTTTCAAAGGAATCTATTCTGTCCTCCCATAATTTATTGTATTGTTTTATCCATAGAAATGCAGGAATTAATTTTTGGGGCTGAATTAAACAAAAACGTTCTCTTCCTTTTTGGTTAAAATCAATTACTCCACATTCGTTTAATATTTTCAGGTGTTTGGAAATAGCTGGTCTGCTGATTTCAAATTTGTTCGCTACCTCATTCACACTTAAAGTTTCAGTTGCAAGCAATTCAATAATGTCTCTTCTAACTGGATCTGCAATTGCTTGAAAAACATCTCTTCTCATAAGTTGTGTAACTACTCGGTTACAAATATAAATGTAATCATTCGGTTACGCAAATAATTATACGAAAAATCATTTTAGTGTTGAATTCAGGATTTTTCTGTGATTGTTGCTAACAGCTTCGTAAAGAAAACATAGCTTGTCAAAAGGATGATGGCCCTTGGTGTTGTTTTGGAGGCGTATTTTCGGATTCTCTTTTTACCTTGACTTTCCCAAAAAGCCGGATCCGAAAATTCGGCGCTCTTTCTGAACATAAAATCTCAAGGACAGCAAGAAGTAGCTATTTTTTTATATATAGTATCAGCAAATCCTTTTTTATCCACAAAGATTAAATAACAGAATTCTACCTTCTTTTTATTTATAGTGTGCATCGAGCAAGATCTGTAAGGACTGTATGCTTAGAGTGTCTTGTTTGGCCAAGGTGAACGAGAAACAGTTCTCGTTCACTTATTATCGTGAAGAATACGAGCGTTATATCGAACGTGTGAACAGCAAAGGGCAGGTATAATGAAAGGTAAGCTTCAAAGCACGGTAGAGCCTTTATTCGGCACTTTGACCCAGTTCATAGGACTGAGAAAGGTAAATACCATCGGTTTAAGGCAGGCCAACAAGGTGATCCACCTTTCGGCAATCGCCTACAACCTGAAGAAATATTTGAAATTCGAGCATAAACGTTCCAAAAGTGGAGCGGGACAGCTTGCTTTTAGGGTCTTTGTAAAAAGTGTTGTCCAAGACCTGTTTTCAGCTTTACAAAGGCATCGAAAATTGACTTTCCAATACTAATCCGGCAAGAAAAAAGCCTCGTAAAGAGGCTTATAATGATTCGTTTTTTGCCGATTGGGGGCTTGTGCCACGGTTACCGTTGTGCGTTCGCATTTTTATTCAGATTTATGTACTTCAAGTTCAATTTCGACCATAAATTCAGGTAACGCTAATCCTTTTACTTCGAGCCACGACCCAGTTGGAAATCCGTTTTTATAAACTTCAGCTCGATATGTTGATTTTTCCAGCATTTGTGCCATATCAGTTGTGAAAATGTCTTCTTTTACAACATCGTCAAATGTGCAACCAAAGTGTTTTAATATTTTTCCCAAATCAGCATAACAGTTTTTCAT
>JBARUM010000748.1:0-1780 GCA_049645725.1 Maribacter sp. | reverse complement strand
ATAGGAAACTTTAGAACTTTCACTAGCGAAATTGGGCTTACCAGTGCAATGCTCTTTTATTTGGATGGAGTTTTCAATAATGGTAACAATCCTAATGAGAATTACGCACGAGAGCTGTACGAACTTTTTACCCTGGGAGAAGGTAATGGGTACACGGAAGAAGACATTATAGAAACTGCACGAGCCCTAAGTGGTTACGTAGAACGTGGAGAAATAGGCTGTACACAGGTAACATTTAGAGCTGATCGCCATGATGAAGGAACTAAGACCATACTTGGTCAAACAGGCAACTGGGGATATGATGATGTCATTAATATCTTATTCCAACAAAGGCCGAACGAAATAGCAGAATTTATCTGTCGCAAACTTTACGAGTTTTTTGTACATCCAGATTCTAGAGATGAAGCCAATAACGCACAGACCATTATAGACGGTATGTCCGCCACTTTTCTTGCAAACGACTTTGAAATTGCTCCTGTTCTAAGACAACTATTTAAGAGTGAACACTTTTTTGATGATGAGGCCATTGGTGTTATCATTAAAAGTCCGTTCGACTTTTATTTCAATACACTTAAAGAAACCAACTTTGCTTATACGGATACTACCGTTAGCGAAATGCTGAATTATAGCAGACTATTGAGTCAAGAATTGTTTGATCCTTATGATGTTGCTGGTTGGCAAAGGGACAGGTCTTGGATTAATACCAATTTCATCATCGGCCGTTGGTTGACCATTGAAAGCATGCTTGAAGCTTTTTATCAAGCTGACAATGAACAGTTCAGGTCATTAGGGTTGTCCATTTCCGGAGGTGCCGGAATGACAAGTAATAATCCCGATGAAATATCTAGACTTATAATCGATTTTATTCTACCAAAAGGTCTATTGGACGATGGGGAGTATCAAAAAGCTTACGACATCTTTAGAAGTGATGTTGAGGATGTATACTACGAAGGAGGGAATCAAGAATCATGGACTTTGGCCACATGGCAGGCGGCTCCCTTCCAAGTCTATTTATTACTTCAATACCTAGCAAGACAACCTGAATTTCAACTAAAATAACACCTACGATTATGTGCGATATAAATCACAATTCTCCTCATAAAGGACTTCAACACGATGGCCACGATCACGAACATCAGTACTGGAGCCGTCGTTCCTTTTTACAGGCATTGGGTATAGCCGGTTCTGGCTCTATGATGCTAGGTGCCAATATGCTTACGGCCTCTGCTCCCTCTGCCCTATCGGCAGGTATAGCAGCAGCTGAAACAGATAATATTTTAATATTAATACGCCTTTCTGGTGGTAATGACGGGTTAAGTACCGTAATACCTATTGAGCAATACGATAGTTACGCCAATGCAAGACCTAACATCTACATCCCTGAAAGTAAAGTTTTAAAACTTACGGATGAATTTGGAGTGCCTTCCTATATGAGCGCACTGGAACCCATGTGGGGAGAGGGTCAATTTAAGGCTGTTCACGGAGTAGGTTATGAAGGTCAAAGCCTTTCACATTTTACAGGATCTGATATTTTTGCAAATACCGATTTGGCAACCACAGGCTTTAGTGGTCTGAATACAGGTTGGATGGGTAGGCATTTTGAAAATATCTATCCTGATTACTTGGTGAATCCACCTGCTGCACCCGCAGCTATACAGATTGGTCAGTTTGGTAATTTGGTATTTCAGGGAGAGGAAACCAATTATGCTTTTGTCACCTCTAATATCAATCAATTGGAAGAGATTGCAGAATCCGGAGTTGTTTACGGTTTGGACGATTC
>JBARUM010000747.1:0-9090 GCA_049645725.1 Maribacter sp. | reverse complement strand
CGGTGAACCTAATCTATTTTATTTTGGAGCTGCAGGTGGTGGTGTTTGGAAAACTTTGGACGGTGGTCGCACTTGGAGTAATATTTCCGATGGCTTTTTCGGAGGAAGTATTGGAGCCGTTGAGGTGGCAAAAAGCGACCCAAATGTGATTTATGTAGGAGGTGGAGAAAAAACATTACGTGGCAACGTATCTTCAGGATACGGGATATGGAAAACAGAAAACGGTGGTAAAACCTGGATGTCTGCAGGATTAGAGAATAGCCGTCATGTTCCTAGGATAAAAGTTCATCCTTCGGATTATAATACGGTTTATGCGGCTGTACTAGGTAATATCTATAAGCCTACTAGGGACAGGGGAGTATATAAAAGTATCGACGGCGGTAAAAATTGGAAACAAGTATTATTTGTAAATGACCAAGCCGGTGCAGTTGATTTGACTCTAGACCCTAATAATCCAAGAATACTATATGCTTCAACATGGCGTGCACAACGTACTCCGTATAGCTTAAGTAGTGGCGGGGACGGTTCTGCACTATGGAAAAGTACCGATAGCGGTGAAACGTGGACCGAAATATCCAAGAATGAAGGGTTTCCAAAGGATACTTTGGGCATCATGGGCATTACGGTTTCACCCAAAAATTCGGAACGTGTTTGGGCGATTGTAGAGAATAAAGAGAAAGGTGGTTTATATCGCTCGGACGATGGGGGTAAAAAATGGACTCAAGTCAACAGCGAACGAAAACTGCGTCAACGTGCTTGGTACTATACCCGGGTCTATGCGGATACTGAAGATGAAGATGTAGTGTACGTTCTAAATGTTAGGTATCACAAATCTACCGATGGTGGTAAAACATTCAATACTTTCAACGCACCCCATGGTGATCACCATGACCTTTGGATAGCTCCAGAAAATAGTCAACGGATGATTATTGGAGATGACGGTGGCGCACAGATATCCTATGATGGCGGAGAAACTTGGAGTACCTACTACAATCAGCCTACGGCCCAATTTTACAGGGTTACTACGGACAACGCTTTTCCATATCGTATTTATGTGGCGCAACAGGACAATTCTACCTTGCGTATTAACCATAGAAGTGACGGAAATAGTATTGATGAATCTGATTGGGAACCTACAGCAGGTGGAGAATCTGCTCATATAGCCGTAGATCCTACCAACAACGATATTGTCTATGGAGGAAGTTATGACGGATTCCTTACGCGTATAAATCACGATAAAGGAACAGAAAGAGGAATAAACGTCTGGCCGGATAATCCTATGGGAGCGGGAGCGGAGGCGATGAAATATCGTTTTCAATGGAATTTCCCCATTATTTTTAGTAGACACAACCCAAAAAAATTATATACGTTTTCACAACATGTACATGTATCGGAAAATGAAGGGCAAAGTTGGAAACTCCTAAGCGGTGACCTTACCAGGAACGACCCTACGAAACTGGGCTCTAGCGGTGGCCCAATAACACAGGACAATACTAGTGTAGAGTATTACTGTACCATTTTTGCGGCAAATGAAAGTCCCTTAAAAGAAGGATTGCTTTGGGTAGGTAGTGATGACGGTTTAGTACATGTCTCCAAAGATGGCGGTGCAAATTGGGAAAATGTTACTCCGGCTAATATGCCTGAATGGAATATGATTAACAGTATTGAACCATCGGCCTTTGATGAGGGTACTTGCTACGTTGCCGCTACAAGATATAAGTTGGGCGATTTTCAACCTTACTTGTATAAAACAACAGATTACGGCCAAACTTGGACCAAAATCACCAATGGTATCAATAACGAACATTTTACAAGAGTAGTTAGGGAAGATCCTAAAAGAAAAGGGTTATTGTATGCAGGTACGGAGACCGGAATGTATATCTCCTTTGATGATGGGGCCAATTGGAGTCCTTTTCAGTTGAATTTGCCCATTGTACCCATAACGGATCTAACCATCAAGGACAATAACCTGATCGTTGCAACACAGGGACGAAGTATTTGGATGATAGATGATTTGACTGTACTACATCAGTTAGATGATAGTAAAAAATCTTCTTCATCAATTTTATATCAGCCCAAGGACTCCTATAGAACAAAGGGAAGCGTTCCTAAAACACCCTCTAAGACTGCAGGACAGAACCATCCTAACGGAGTGGTAACGCATTTCTATTTAAAAAATCTTTCTGAAAAGGATAGCGTCAAGCTAACCTTTACTTCTATGGCTGGTGATACTTTGGCTAATTATAGTAATTCTACAAAGGAAAAGAATAAAAAACTGGAAGTCAAAGAAGGTGGAAATACCTTTGTTTGGGATACACGTGGGAAAGGTGCCGAAAAATTGGACGGAATGATTTTATGGTGGGCAAGTTTGGATGGTGCTAAAGCGGTTCCGGGAAATTATAAGGTACATTTAAACGTAAATGGTAATACAAGTACGGAGACGTTCAAGATTATTCCAGACCCAAGAGCGGAAGTGTCCGTTGCGGAGATGCAAAAGCAATTTGACTTTATTACGGATATCAATACGACTATTGACAAGGCACATCAATCTATAAAGAAGATACGAAAAATCAATAAACAGCTAGATGCCTTTACTTCGCAATATAAGGATAATGAGGCCACAAAGGAGTTGGTAGAAAAAGCGAAAGCAATGAAAGAGCGTCTGCAAGAAGTGGAAAAAGCTTTATATCAAACTAAAAATAGAAGTAATCAAGATCCGCTGAACTTTCCGATAAAACTTACGAATAAGTTAGGGCATTTAAATAGTCTAGTTGCCATAGATGACTTTCCGCCTACGGAACAGGATATTGCTGTTAAGAACGAGCTTACTGGTAAAATAAAAACACAGTTAGACGCTTTTGATGCTGTTATTTCTGAAGAGCTTCAGGAATTCAATAATGCCTTTAATAATTTGAAATTAAACTACTTGTTTGTTGAATAGTTTGGCTTCTGATACGCAAGGTGGTAAGTAAACTACGGTCACTTCAAGCGGAGTCCAGAAGCTTATGAATACCAAATTCAATTACACAAAGAACAAAATGAAAAAGCAACTTTTATCATTAGTATTAGTCCTAGCAACCGCAATTACATTCGGACAAACGGTTAACGAGTATTTTCAACCCGTGAAATATCGAAATATTGGTCCGTATAGAGGCGGACGTTCCGTAACGGCAACCGGAGTAGTTGGTGACCCTATGACCTATTACATGGGAACTACGGGCGGTGGTGTTTGGAAAACTGAAACTGCCGGACAAAAGTGGGAAAATATTTCCGACGGTTATTTCCAAACAGGTTCCGTAGGAGCAGTAGCAGTATCAAAATCAAACCCGAACATCGTCTATGTTGGGATGGGAGAACATGCGCCGAGAGGTGTTATGACTTCTTATGGTGACGGAGTCTATAAATCAACCGATGCCGGAAAAACATGGAAGCATTTAGGTCTAGAAAAGACACAACATATTTCTCGCGTCCTTATTCATCCTACCAATCCTGACATTGTTTATGTTGCCGCGCAAGGGGCTTTGCACGCCGGTAATGCCGAAAGGGGAATCTATAAATCTGTCGATGGCGGAACTACGTGGAAAAATACACTGTTCGTTAATGATTTAACAGGAGCTGCGGAATTGTCCATGGATGCCAATTATCCGGAGATCATGTACGCTGCCATGTGGGAGCATCAGAGGAAACCGAATATGGTTATTAGTGGTGGAAAAGGAAGTGGATTATACAAGTCTCTCGATGCTGGTGAGACTTGGTCTAAAATCCATAAAGGGCTACCCGAGGAAAAGGGTAAAATGGCGATAGCTGTAAGTCCGGCAAACTCTAACAAGGTATACGCGCTCATTGAAAGTGATTCAAATGCCGATAAAGGTGGACTCTTCGTGTCGAATGATGCTGGGGCTTCTTGGTCCATGGTCAGCGGAGATAATCGCTTGGTACAACGTGCTTGGTATTATATCGAAGTATTCGCCGACCCTAATGATGCCGATACGGTCTATGTATTAAGCGCCCCCGCTTTGCGCTCTACTGATGGTGGTAAAACTTGGGAACGATTATCAGGCACGCATGGCGATTATCACGACCTGTGGATAAATCCTGATAACTCCAAGAATATGGTCATAGCCAATGATGGGGGTGCCGCTGTTTCTTTTGACTTTGGCGCAAGTTGGTCTACGCAGTTAAATATGCCTACAGGGCAGTTTTATCGAATCAATGCGGATAATTTATTTCCATATAATGTATATGGAGGCCAACAGGATTATTCGTCTGCAATGCTAGCCAATATGGCCAATGGTAATAGTGGTATTTCTATGGCAGAATTCAGCCCTTCCGCAGGTGGGGAAAGTGCTTTTTTAGCTTTTGACCCGGATAATCCTAGATACGTAATGGGTGGGAGCTACTTGGGTACTATTGAGATTTTGGACACAGAATCAAGAGGATCTACGGAGATTATGGCAGCCCCTATTCAATATTTAGGTAGGGAGGCCAGAAATATGAAATACTTGTACAATTGGAATGCGCCTATTATTCGCTCAAAACATGAGCTGAACACTTTTTACCACGGGGCACAATTAGTGCTGAAAACTACCGATATGGGAATTTCTTGGGAAGAGATGTCGCCAGATTTAACAAGAAATATTGATGAAAAACAAGGGAATGGTGGCGGTCCATATACGAATGAAGCGGTAGGGGCCGAAAATTATGGAACATTGGCGTATTTAATAGAATCTCCACATGAGAAAGGAGTATTTTATTCTGGTAGTGATGATGGTTTTGTTCAGGTTACAAGGGATAATATGAAAACGTGGCAAAACGTTACGCCTAAGGGCTTAAATGAGTGTTTGGTCAATGCCATAGAGGTATCTCCTCATAATCCTGCGACCGCTTATATAGCAACTACAAAATATAAGTTCAATGATTATACCCCTGCCATTTACAAGACAACAGATTATGGGAGAACATGGAGTAATATTAGTAGTGGTATTCCTTACGGCGCCTTTACACGGGTAGTCCGTGAAGACCCAAGTAAGAAAGGGCTTTTATATGCAGGTACGGAAAAGGGAATGTATGTTTCTTATAATGATGGAAAAAATTGGGAATCATTACAGTTGAATCTTCCGGTTACGTCTATTACAGATTTAAAAATTCACCAAGGAGACTTAATTGTCGCCACTTCTGGTCGTGCCTTTTGGATTTTGGATGATTTGGAATTGCTTCCGCAATACGAATCAGCAAAAAAAGAAGTACATATTTATAAACCAGCACCTGCTTATAACGGTTCTTGGAGAAGTCAATTGAACGTAAATTCTGAAACGTTTAAGGGGACAGACCCTTTTGAAGGCGTAAACCCTGCAAACGGAATGGTTTTGTATTACGAACTTCCAAAATTGAAAGATTCCATAGGGTTAACAATGGAGATTCGGAACGCTGATGGAAACTTGGTTAGGACCATAAGCTCCGAAAAAGACCCCGACTACAAACCACATAATGGTGGCGGTCCATCGCCAGAACCTACCTTATCTAAAAAAGAAGGTCTTAACCGTTTTGTTTGGGATATGAGCCACAGTACGATGCCTGGGATTCCGGGAGCGTATATTGAAGCGGGTTTTAACGGTCATAACGCCATTCCAGGAATATATGATATTCAATTAAAAGTAGGTGAGAAAGCTGTGAAAACCGAAGGTGAAATTAGAGCCATTCCTACTTTTGAAACTAGCCCTGGACAGTACGATGCATTCGATGCTTTAATGACGGATATGGAAACAAATGTTACTGAAATGCACCATATGGTTAATAAACTATACGGCGTACAGGGAAACTTGAAAGAACTTTTAAAAGATATTGAAAATGCTGAGCTTAAAAAAGAAGCTACAGAATTGTTGGAGAAGATGGATGCATGGGATAAGGAAATGATACAGCGTAAATCACAAGCGTATGATGATGTGGAGAACTTCCCTAATAAATTTACCGCTGAATACTTGTTCTTAATCAATCAAACGAATAGTAGTATTCCTCGGGTCAATAACGCCAACCTAGAAAGAAAAAAAGAATTGGACCAGCAATGGTCCGGTTTAAAAACACGGGGCCTGGAAATTCTGGATAAAGACATTCCTGCTATGAACAACAAACTTTGGGAATCCGGGATAGGTGCTTTAAGATTATAAGGTATTTTGATTTGGCTTTTGCTAACTTTGAATTCAAATGATTTGTTGAAGCCTTTTGCTTAAACTTAAAGCCTGAACCGTAATTTCATGAGCGAATATTACAATTATATCAAAGCGCTGCATTTAATTTTTGTGATTACATGGTTTGCAGGGCTTTTCTATATCCCCAGGCTATTTATCTATCATATTGAAGCATACCAAAAGTCTTCCCCAGAAAAAGAAATCCTCTCCGAACAACTTAAATTGATGACCAAAAGGTTGTGGTATATCATTACGTGGCCGTCTGCAATTTTGGCAATGGTATTCGCTATCTGGTTATTGATTTTAGCCCCTTATTGGCTGCGGCAACCTTGGATGCATATTAAACTTGCTTTTGTATTGTTACTTATACTCTACCACCTTAGAAATCATTTTATCTTTAAAAAATTCCAAAAAGATGAAATTAAGTATACTTCAAATTACATGCGTATTTGGAACGAAGGAGCAACGTTGATTCTTTTCTCGGTTGTTTTTCTAGTCATTCTAAAAAGCACCGTCAATTGGATTTTCGGAGTCGCAGGAATTCTAGTATTGGGAGTATTATTAATGCTGGGCATAAAGATTTACAAACGCATCCGAAATAAGAATCCAAAGGCTTAAAAAGTCATAAACCCTAACCTCAGGTTCAAATGGGTTTTCCCTTTTTGAGTTTGTTTTTGATGCTTACATTTGAGTTTGAAATATTTGGTTCGATATTTGCTAACTTTGAACGAAACGTAAGACCCTTGCTCAAAAGATTATCTCTAAGATCACGTATTTTCTTTGCCATGATTTTCTTGGTGTTGCTGGCATCCGTGCTGATCTTGGCAACTACGATATATCAGTTTCAGGAAATAAACAGGGATTATCATCAAGATAGGATGGAACGGAAGGAGGAACAGATACGGCAAAGTATTGATCTGGCAATTCAAAAAACAACTTATCCTGTTACCACAGAAAATCTTGGCCTTATCTTTAAAAACGAGATTTACGAAATTGCGGTAGTACAGAATATGAATTTTAATCTGTATACCTTAGAGGGTCAACTTATTAAAAGCTCTAGGCCAAAGTTTGAAAACGATTCTTTATCCATTTGTTTAGACCCTGTAATCCTAAATCATCTAGAGGCAAGTTCGGATAAAAGGTACGTAGAAGAAAGTTCTGCTGCAGGAGATAAATACCAGGCTTCTTATACGTATATAGCCGATCGCCAATTTAAACCAATAGGAATTTTAAATCTACCTTATTTTGAGGATAACTCATTCAATGATAAGGAGCTTAGAGAATTTCTTATGCGTTTGGGAGGAGTCTATCTTATTATGTTGCTTATTGCTATTGCCTTTGCTTTCTTCATTTCTAAATATATAACCAGATCACTGGAAACGATTTCCGATATGATGGAACGCACGGATTTAACGCGCCGTAATGAGAAAATATTTATTGATAGTCCAGGGGAGGAAATCGAGAAATTAATTTCCTCCTACAACGCTATGATTGATGAATTGGGACAAAGTGCTGTTAAATTAGCGCGGAGCGAACGGGAACAAGCCTGGCGGGAAATGGCCAAACAAGTAGCGCACGAAATTAAGAATCCTTTAACGCCTATGCGCCTTAGTGTTCAGAGTTTTGAAAGAAAGTTTGACCCAAAAGACCCTCAAATTGATGAAAAAGTAGCCGAGTACTCTAAAACTCTCATTCAGCAAATAGATACCATGAGCAGTATTGCCTCGGCATTCTCTAATTTTGCCGAAATGCCCGCTCAACAGAATGAGACACTTAACGTGGTGAAAATCGTGAAATTGGCTCTTGATATTTTTAATGAAGACTATATCCATTTTATAGCGGAAGAAGAGGATATTATAGCCAAATTGGATCGGACACAATTAATACGAGTAGTGACCAATTTGGTCAAAAATGCCATACAGGCGGTTCCTGAGGTGAGCTCACCAAGAATATTGGTTTCTGTGGCCTCGGAAAAGGATATGGTCAAAATATCTGTCGCCGATAATGGAATTGGTATTGTCGAAGAGTATTCGGATAAAATCTTTGAACCTAAATTCACAACTAAAACCAGCGGTATGGGGTTGGGTCTAGGGATGGTAAAAACTATTGTGGAAACCTATATGGGCAGTATTAATTTTACCTCAAAACCTGGTAAGGGTACCGTCTTTTGCGTGAAGTTTCCAAAGGAAAGCAATTCATCTGTTATCAAATAAAATAAACAAATATGTCATACAATATAATTGGGGTTGAAATGGATAATCATATGGCCATAGTGACCATAAACCGTCCTAACAAATTAAATGCCCTGAACAAGGAAACTATCAAAGAGCTTCATAACGCCTTTTCAGATTTGGAAAAGGACGATAATATTAAAACCATAATCCTAACCGGCAGTGGTGAAAAAGCTTTTGTCGCCGGTGCTGATATTTCAGAATTTGCTGATTTTTCGGTTAAAGAAGGAAAAAAACTGGCTGCCAAGGGGCAAAAACTCCTTTTCGATTTTATTGAAAACTTATCCAAACCCGTAATTGCCGCAGTTAACGGATTTGCACTTGGCGGTGGTCTGGAACTGGCAATGGCCTGTCATTTTAGGATAGCAAGTGATAATGCCAAAATGGGTCTTCCTGAAGTCTCTTTAGGGGTAATTCCTGGGTATGGAGGAACACAACGTCTACCTCAGCTTATAGGAAAAGGAAGGGCCATGGAAATGATTATGACCGCCGGAATGATTACGGCGGAACAAGCCAAGGATTACGGATTGGTAAACCATACCGTACCTCAAGAAGAACTACTTTCATTATGCAAAAAAATAGCGAACAAAATTTCCAATAACTCAACCGTGGCCATTTCCCATGCAATAAAAGCCGTAAATGCTGGTTTTATGAATACTGTAAATGGTTACGAG
>JBARUM010000746.1:0-2178 GCA_049645725.1 Maribacter sp. | reverse complement strand
ATAAAAATTGATAGACATGAGTAGGACGTTATCTATTATTTTAATTCTTTTAGCCTTAGGCCTTATTGCCTATAATGTAACCTTGGTTGATTTCGTAAATCCTTTTGATGGCAATAGTATTGTTGCGCTTATTGGCATAATGGCATCTCTTTGTGCTATTGTACTATTGTTAATTTTTATTGCAAGCAAGAAAGTCCAGAAGAAATTGAGGGATTAGTTACTACCCTTAATAACCTCGGATTCGCTTTGTTTTACGGGAGCATTATCCAATTCCAAGACTTTTACCAGCATAGAATCTTCACTGCTTTTGATTTTAGCGTGTATATTGGCATCGAATAGTTGTTCTGCCAAAGCAGCTTTTAAATAAAGTTTAATGCTCGTCTCGTAGTCATAAAAGCTCATTTTAAGATTTCGGTTTATAGAATAGTCCACAAATTTCTCAAAAAGGATATCGTCTACCCTAAAATCTTTAACAAATTCTTCCTTACTATATTGAGAGTATCGCGTTCTGTCCTCATCTAAATGTTCAAAAACAAAAAACGAAAGAAACCCTAAGCTATCCATGCTCTCAACTGCCTCTTCCTCATTGGTGCCAATAGGAACAAAAATATCCGGAATAATTCCTCCACCGCCATATACCACTTTACCCTTCGGGGTGGTGAACTTAAGAGAGTCCGCAACCTTAATGCTATCAACGGAAATCATTTCTCCACTATGATACCGCTCCGTAAACCGATTATAGTAATCCTTGTTCCCTTTACCATAATTTTTTTGAATACTTCTTCCGGTTGGCGTATAGTATCTAGAAACTGTTAGTCTTACGGCAGAACCGTCCCCCAACGCCATTTCTCGTTGTACCAGACCCTTTCCAAACGAACGTCTTCCCACAATAGTCCCAATGTCATTGTCCTGCAAAGCTCCGGCAATAATTTCGCTAGCGGAAGCTGATCGCTCATTTATCAAAACATAAATAGGCTTATCCTCAAAAATTCCTTCATCCGTGGCATACGTTTTGCTAACCTTTCCCTTTTTGTTCTTAGTGAACAGAATTAGCTTTCCGTCTTTAAGGAATTCATCCGCCATCTGTTCGGCGATTCCTAAATATCCTCCAGGGTTATCCCTCAAATCCAACACTAATTTCTTAGCTCCTTGTTTCTGTAAACTCTTTAAAGCGGATTTAAACTCCCTAAAAGTAGATTCGGCAAAGCGATTCACCTTTATAAAACCAATATCCTTAGTAAGCATATAACGGGCCTCAACACTCTTTATGGGCACTACCCCACGTTTCACATTTACCGTAAATATTCTATCTTCATCTTTTCTATAAACCTTCAATTTAACAGGTGTACCCTCCTTTCCTTTTAACTTTTCCACAATAATATCGCTAGGAATTGCTTTCCCGTAGAGGGTATCGTTATCCGCCATTAAAATTCGATCTCCTGGTTTAATACCTTTTAAAAAACTAGGACCGTCCTTCACAGTCCTTATAACCGCAATCGTATCTCTATATGGATAAAAATTAATACCGATACCAACGAAATCACCCTTCATATTTTCAGAAACCCGGGTCATTTCTTTTTCAGGAATATAAACGGAATGTGGATCTAATTTCTCCAAAATACTATTCACCGTAACATCTACAATACTGTCTGTATTTACTTCATCTACGTACTCATAATCTATATAATCTATGAGCCTGTTTAGCTTATCTTTCTTCGAATTAGTGGTGAAAAGTCGCTCCGGGGTATCATTAAAATGTAGTTTACCACCCACAAAAATGCCTAAGGCCAATGCAGCTGCAATAAAGGTTGGTATGAGGTAACTATATTTCTTCATTTTCTTCTTTGTTTGCTATGCCCCTATTTTTGGCATATGCAGTAGTTCAACTCCTGCTTTGTCCAAAAAATTTAATCCCGAATTATCCTTATAGGCCAATTGATATACAACACGTTTTATGCCAGACTGATGGATTAGCTTACTGCATTCCCTACATGGAGATAAAGTAATATATAATGTTGCTCCCTGACATGATTGCGTTGATGCTGCAACTTTTAAAATGGCATTTGCTTCAGCATGTAAAACATACCATTTTGTATACCCTTCCTCGTCTTCACAGAAATTCTCGAACCCCGAAGGCGTACCATTATAACCGTCTGAAATAATCATACGGTCCTTAAC
>JBARUM010000745.1:0-4268 GCA_049645725.1 Maribacter sp. | reverse complement strand
AGCCTTTAACGGAACGGGCCGATGCTGCCAACTTATCACCACTTTTAGTAAAAACCAAGGTAGGTCTATAATACGTTTCGGTGAGGCGGGATGCCACAATTCCTATTACCCCTTTATGCCAAGTATCTTTATACACTACAGAAGTAAACCCCTCTTCCTCTTCGTTCTTTTGAATTTGAACCAGTGCTTCTTGCGTAATTTCCTGGTCTAACCCTCTTCTGTCGGTGTTAAACTTCTCTATCTCCGCGGCAAATCGTGAAGCCTTTTTCAAATCTGTTTCTACGAGCAGATTAACAGCATGTTGGCCATGCTTCATTCTACCCGCAGCGTTAATTCTAGGGGCAATAATAAAGACAACGTCCGTAATGGTAAGTGTAGTTTTGTTTATCTGGTCAATAATCGCCTTAAAACCTATTCGGGGTTGCTCATTAATAACTTGCAGGCCATAATAAGCTAAAATTCGATTCTCACCAGTTATTGGTACAATATCCGCTCCAATTGCAGTCGCCACTAAATCAAGGTATTGTATTACATCGCTAATACTTTCGCCTTTGTGCGTACCTAAAGCTTGAATTAATTTAAAACCGACCCCACACCCACATAATTCGTTATAAGGGTAAGAGCAATCCTCCCTTTTTGGGTCCAAAACGGCTATTGCATCAGGCAGGTTTTTCCCTGGTCTGTGGTGATCGCAAATAATAAAATCAATCCCTTTTTCTTTCGCATAAGCAACTTTGTCAATCGCTTTTACGCCACAATCCAATGCTATTATGAGTGAGAATCCGTTGTCCTCCGCAAAATCGATTCCTTTGTACGAAACTCCATAACCTTCGTCATAGCGGTCCGGAATATAAGTCGCCACATTAGGATAGTAACTCAGTAAATAGGAAGATACCAACGCAACTGCCGTTGTGCCATCAACATCATAATCCCCAAAAACAAGAATATTTTCATTATTGGCAATGGCTGTTTCAATTCTATCTACAGCGATATCCATATCCTTCATCAGGAACGGGTCATGCAAATCTTCTAATTGTGGCCTAAAAAACCGTTTGGCTTCTTCATAGGAGGTAACTCCCCTTTGCAATAATAGCTGCGCCACCAATTTATCCACGGTCAACTCCTTGACCAATCGGTCAATAGCTTCAGAATCAGGTTTTGGTTTAATGGTCCAGCGCATTTTTCAAGTTCAAATTCAAGTGTCAAGTTCAAGCGCAACGCTACATAAACTTATTTCACCTCTTATTTTTTATTATTGTGGCCATAATTTGGATAAGCTGCTCAGCTTCATCAAGTAATTTTGCCCTTTTAATACCATCACGGTAATCTACTTTATTCAAAATTTTCAGGTTCACTCGCGATTCTTTCAACTATTTAAGGCTTATTCCTGCTTTATTTATGTAACCTCTATGGGTGTTTGCCCCTTGAGCTTCCCCAAAGTTCTAAGCGGCGCTTCATCTAGAGCGTAAAAGTTGACTACCGTAATATTGTCCTGTCATATCGGTTGGTAAGCCTTTGCAAAAAAGAGCGGCCTTGGCCGCAAATTCTACAAGCCTATCCTCCAAGTCAAATCTCTTTTCTGGCATTGCTGCTATTTTTGAACTTGTACTTGATACTTGTGCTTGAACTTTAACCTTTATGAAAAATAGTCTTAATTTGCAACTCAGCAAACCGCCTGAACATTTCCATTACCCCGCAATATTTTTCAACGGACAAATCCACGGCGCGTTGTAATTTATCTTCCTTAAGGTTACTTCCATGAAAGTGGTACTCAATCTCCAACTTATCATAATACTTAGGATGCTCATCTGTAAGATTTGCGATGGTCTCAATATGAAACTCATCTACTTCTAACTTCATTTTTTTTATTAGTCCGGCTATATCCAAGCCAGAACAGCCCGCTAAAGAGGAAAGCATCAGAGCTTTTGGTCGGAATCCGCTACTATCGCCACCGTCTTCTTTGGCTATATCTATCATTAAACTGTGTCCGGAAGGATTATTGCTCTCAAAAGCCATATTCCCCAACCATTTGGTGCTAATATGATTTGTTGTACCCATAATTTTTTGTTTCTTGTAGATTCCAAAAATACAATTATCTAACTAGAAAACTTCTCAACTCCATGCAACGAGGCAGGAGCTTTTCTTATAACAAAATCTTTTTATGCCCTTAGTAAAACCGCTTGACCCAAGTCACAGCCCTAAAACTGCAGAACTCGCCAAATTCTTTAACGAGACGCTTGGTTTTTGTCCTAATTCTATCCTTACCATGCAGCACAGACCGGCGATTTCCAAAGCGTTTATTAACCTTAATATGGCCGTAATGGCGAATGAAGGCCGAGTAACCTCAGCCTTAAAGCGTATGATCGCATGGGTAAGCAGTAATGCTACGGGCTGCCGGTATTGCCAAGCACATGCCATACGTGCAGCGGAACGTTATGGGGCGGAACAAGAGCAACTGGATAATATTTGGGAGTACAGAACCCATCCCGCCTTTTCAGAAGCGGAACGTGCAGCCTTGGATTTTTCCTTGCAAGCATCACAAGTTCCGAATGCCGTTGATGCTGAAATGAAAGAGCGACTCTACCAACACTGGAACGAAGGCGAAATTGTAGAAATTCTCGGGGTTATTTCACTCTTTGGATACCTCAACCGCTGGAACGACTCTCAAGGAACTGATATTGAAGACGGTGCCGTAGAAAGTGCCAACCAATATTTAGGAAAGCATGGTTGGGAGAAAGGAAAGCATAATGGGTCTAGATATTAGGTGTTAGACCGCTTCGCTATTAGACATTAGATTTGAACCCTGCCAATTGGTGGGGTTATTTTATTAAAACACCATCCTTGAAATAATTCCCCTAATTAATTGTAATTGACTTACTAATTTCGAATTTACATGATTTAGTCATGAAAACAATAATTTAAAATAGACAAAAAAGTGTCTTTAGTGTTATTATGGATAATTGAAGTTTTTTTCAATGATTGCAGAAGTGATTTATGAATAAGCCATTGTCTTAGATTATAACAAATAAAAACTGTTAACATATAATAATCCGCGCATACTATTAAACATCTTAAGATTATATAATTAAAATCTATACAAAAATTAATTTAAATAGAATTAATCGATTATTATCATTTTTGCTTTAGATATTATCTATGAATACAAAGATTCATACAATGGAAAATTTTAAGTAATGAAAGAACTCGTATTAAAAAATTACAGAGAGATGATTGCATTCGTTTTGATAGTTATTTGCGTTTTAGCTCTTTTGATAATGGATGATACAATCACGAATAGTCTAAGGCAGTATTTATACGGATTTATTGGAATATGTATAGGATACCTTTCCAAATGAACTTTGATATAAACCTACTACCAAAATTCACAGGCAAGTACCTCTATAAATCAATTCGTTTGTTAGTGTTTTGGGTGCTTCTTCCTATAGTAATAACTATTATTATTATGATATTTTTCTTTCCAGAAAGAGCTTTATAAATCTTAGGCGTCTTTCATTAGTATTTTTTTGATTTCTAATACAACAACCCGAACAGATACAACGGAATAATGTTCAAACTCCCAATTTCCATATCATCCCTCACCACATAAGCATTTTTTAAGCCTTTTACCTGACCTGTTGATTTTCCTTTACCGCCAATTTCAAATACCTGTTTTCTATCGATTAGAAAATCTCCTTTTTCTGCCAAGTGAATTTCATGGTCGTTCAGATTTTTAAACTGATTTGCGAAAAAAGTTTCGCGCATGGTTCCAATCTCGTTGGTATTCCTACTCAATGCTAAAATTAGATTGGTATTGTTCAGATATAATTTTTCCGGTTTTGTTAGCGCTCCGATACCTTTGTTAGGCTTAAAAAGCTCCATAACCAAATCAGCCCTATTCAATATTTTAATGGAATTCAATAAAAATTCCCTTGACATACCGAGTCGCTCGCTCAATTTTGAAATATTGGGCGTAAAAGGAACGGATTGTGCAATTGCACCCAATACTTTTTTAATTTTTATACTATCCGAATAGGGTATGTTCTCTATTGCATTGACATCCACTTCTATAATTAAACTTATGGTTCGCACCAGTTTTTGTAAATACCCGTTCTGCCCTTGTAAAAAATAGGGATAGCAACCGTAATTCAAGTAATTTTTAAAATCCTTTACAGGATTTTTTAAATCTTTTTTTATGGTTTTAGCGATCTCTCCATGGTTTTCAAGAAGTTCCGACAAAGCTAACTTTGGTAGCTTATAACCTTTTTCAA
>JBARUM010000744.1:0-4242 GCA_049645725.1 Maribacter sp. | reverse complement strand
AAATCCCTAAATCAAGCCCTTAAAAATCCAAAAGAAAGTTCGCTATCGGCAGAACTTACGGATATAAACCTTGTGTTAGGAGAAATTCAAAAGCTATTCCCGGAATATGCTTCCAATCCTTACTTTAAAGCTTTGGCCACAAAATCCATTACAGGGAATTTGTTCGCTCAGGGAAACTTGCAAAAAATAGATAATTTCAAAACAAACATCAATTGGGGAGCGGAGACCTTAATTTCAGCAAATGGAGAGCTCACCAACTTTACGAAAATAGATTCCCTAACCTATGGCATAAATGAACTACAGTTTAAAAGCACAAGAAACGACATTCAAAGGTTTATAAGCTCCAAGGATTTAGGGATTTCCATACCTCAAAAGCTAAATGTTACCAGTACGCTCTCAGGATCAATGAAAAATATCAGGACTAACACGGTTGTAAGAATACCTGAGGGGACGGCCAAATTAGATGGATTCCTAAAATTTGACGAAAGGCTAAAATTTGATGCCCTCGTCCAAATAGACAGCCTAAATTTGGGTAATCTTTTAAAGAATAATCAGTTTGGCACAATTTCATTCCAAGCAAAAGGAGATGGTTCTGGAACGGAGTTAAAGAATATGGATGCCAAGGTTACCTGTACCGTATCCCGATTTGATTTAAACCATTATTCTTATAAGGCAATTCAACTAGACGGCAACCTTTTAAACGGTACTGGCTCGTTTGCGGCGGAAATAAAAGACCCCAACCTCAATGCAATAGTCAATACAACCATAGACCTTTCCTCGGACACCAACAACGTTATACTTTCATCAACACTCAGCGGAGCCGATTTAAAAAGGCTAGGGTTTACCAAAAATGATATTAAAATAGCCGCGGATATTTCAGCTACATACTCAGGCACACCTTCCAACTACGAAATAAAAGCGACCATTGAAAAAGCTGTCGCGGTGACCGATAATGAACAGTACCAAGTGGAACCTATTGCCTTGCGTGCACATATAGAAGATTCAGTAACAGACGTTTCGGTAAATAGCGGCTTCCTGAACGGGGAATTATACTCGAACGCATCTCCCATACGAATCAATAAAGCCTTGAAACAGCAACTGGAGCATTACTTTAGTACTGTAGGGGACACTCAGGTCAACGATTCCGTTATGGCCAAATTGAAGTTCTCCATAAAACCAACACCAATTCTTGATAAAGTATTCTTTAATGGTTTCACGGATTTGGATTCCCTAAATATTGATGCTGATTTTGATTCCAAAAAGCAACTCTTGTACGGAGAGGTGAAAATACCAAAAATCTCATACGCCGGGAGTTCTATTGATAGTTTGAACATCCTTTTAAACGGTGACGCAAAAGATTTACGGTTTTCGGCAGGTTTGGGAAACCTAACGTACGAACCAATTCACCTGAAACAAACCTATCTGGAGGGTAATCTTCAAAACAAGAGGCTGGTATTGGATTTTAATGCGAAGAATGATTCCGTTCAGGTAATGCACATTAACTCGGAACTTGTATTTCAAAAAGATACGCTGCGTTTACATATTAATCCTAAGGAATTAATACTGAACAAGAAACAATGGGAAATTCCCGAAGAAAATTCCATCGTTCTGGCAGAATCCTTTCTAGCGCTGGAAAATTTAGAATTGACCAGAAACCAACAAAAACTTCAAGTAGCCACACAAGTACCCAAAATGAAAGAGGACCATATTGGCATACTGTTTGAAAATTTTGAACTACAGACTTTCCTAAGCCTTTTTAATCCGGACGAAGCCCTGGCCAAAGGACAGGTTCAGGGTGATTTTATACTGCTGAATCCGTATGGTGCCACAGGGCTAGTATCCGATATTCAGATTGATAATTTTAGACTGATGCAAAATCCGTTGGGCACCCTAACACTGGATGCCTCTTCCCAATCCCTTTCTTCCTATGATTTTGATTTGGCCCTTAAAGAAGGTGATGCCAAACTAAGACTTAGCGGTGATTACGTAGCCAAGGAGACTGATGCCGAACTGAGAATGGAGCTGGATATACAAGAAGTAAAGACTAGCGTTATCCAGGGCTTTTTTAAAGAAGAGATTTCTAACTCCAAAGGTTACTTATCTGGAAGTATGCTTGTCGGCGGTACTTTAAGGAAGCCCGATTACTCCGGCATCATCAATTTTACGGATACGGGTCTCACATTGAAGCAATTCAACACTGTCTTATCCGTAGACAAGGAAACCGTAAATATAGACCAGGAAAAAATTACTTTTTCAAATTTTGATATTACCGACAATACCAAGGGTACTCTAAGTATTAATGGTGCCATTATGACTCCTACTCTTACTAATCCCAGTTTTGATTTTTCTGTAAAGGCGGATAGGTTTAGAGTACTCGATTCTAAGAAAGGTGATAACGAATTGGTCTATGGTATTGCCAGCATAAACGCAGACTTAAAAGTGGAAGGTGATTTGAATCTACCGATCATCAATGGAAAACTAAAAATCAGGGATATCACTGATCTTACTTATGTGGTACCCCAAGAACAATTGGATATACAAGAAAGGGACGGTGTGGTCATTTTTGTAAACAAAGAAAACGCGGAAGCCATACTTACTCGTAATGAAGGGCAGAGCTCAAATTCGGTTTTTGCGGGAATGGACATCAATACCACTTTGGAAATCTCCAATGAAGCCGTGTTCAAAGTCATTTTGGACGAGAAGACTCAAGATATGCTGCAGGCATCGGGAGAAGCTACCCTTAGCCTTAATATAGACCCGAATAAGGATATAAGACTATCCGGCAGATTAGAACTAAATTCTGGCCTTTATCGCACCAGTCTTTATAATCTTGTAAGCAGGGAGTTCCAAATAAAAAAAGGAAGTAATATCGTTTGGGCGGGAGATCCTTATGATGCCAAGTTAGATGTAACTGCTACTTACGAAATAGAAACTTCTGCTTCACCATTAATGTCCAGCGTTAGTGGTGGTCAGGACAGTGGGGTTACCGGAACCTACCGACAAGCTGCGGATTTTCTTGTTTATCTTAATGTTGAGGGACAATTAACGGAGCCTAAACTTTCGTTCGCCTTGGACATGCCAGAAAAAGAACAGGGTAGCTTTGGCGGCGCCGTTTATGGTCGTATACAGCAATTGAACAGACAGGAATCAGAATTGAACAAACAGGTCTTTTCCCTATTGGCGTTAAATCGGTTCTACCCCACCACTGGAAGTGATGGCAGTAGCGGAGGAGCCTTGAACTTGGCAAGGAATAATGTCAACAAAGTACTTTCAAGTGAGCTCAATGCCATTTCCGATAAATTATTGGGAAAAAGTGGCTTTGAACTGGGGTTTGACCTTGATAGTTTTGAGGACTATGAAAGCGGAACGGCACAAAGCCGAACACAACTAAATATTAACGCTAGCAAAAAACTGTTCAATGACCGCTTAATTGTTACCGCCGGTAGCGCACTGGACGTAGAAGGAAGTGCCACTAGCGAAGATAGTGCCACCCCACTAATAGGTAATGTAACCCTGGAGTATTTGCTTAGTGAAGAGGGTATTTATCGTTTAAAGGGGTTTAGGAGACAGGAATATCAAAATATTGTTGATGGCCAACTAATTATCACTGGTATTGCATTTATTTTTAATAGAGAGTTTAATAAATTCAGTCAATTGTTCAGGCCAAAAAAAAGCACCCTAGACGAGGAAACTAAAAAAGAAAAATAGTTCAATTTAGAAAATCATTGAAAAAAAATCTAATTATACACAGAGGATTATATGTCATAGTGCTATTGCTATTCTTTTCCTGTAGTATTAAAAAATTCATTCCGGAGGGCGAACGGCTGTATACCGGAGCATCTTTGAAAATAGAGCTAGACAGTCTAGTTAAGGTCAAAGAACTTAAAACGGTGGAGACCCAACTAAATTCCGTTATTAAGCCCGTTCCCAACACTTCTTTCCTGGGCATGCGGCCAGCCCTTTATTTTCATTACAAGGCACAAAAAGAAAAACCGGGATTTCTCAACAAGTTCTTGAACAACTCCTTCGGGGAAGAGCCGGTTTATTTTTCCAGTGTGAATACCAAGCGCATAAAAGATTTGATGCTCAATAGATTGGACAACAACGGGTTTTTCTTCAGCAAAGCAAATTCCGAGGTCAAACTGGAGGAAAAATTTGCTTCTGTTTCCTATACTACAAGGCTTCCGGAGCCTTACCTTTTGGAAAACTACAAACTAGAATCTGACTCACTTCCCATATATA
>JBARUM010000743.1:0-6944 GCA_049645725.1 Maribacter sp. | reverse complement strand
GGTAGGTGATAAAGGTTATTTGGAATCTGGCGATGGTGATGTGGTCTACATCATTGATACGAAGAAGGAGAATAATGAAATAATTCATTTTGCGAAAAACCTTCCTAAAAAACTAGAGAGTTCATTTAAGGCCGTTGTGGATGTAAGGCAACGTCAACGTACGGAAGCCAACCATACTGCCACTCACCTTCTACACCAGGGATTAAGAGAGGTTTTGGGAACGCATGTAGAGCAAAAAGGTTCTGCGGTACACTCCAAGTATTTACGTTTTGATTTTTCTCATTTCTCTAAAATGACCACTGAGGAACTTCGTGAAGTAGAGGATTTTGTGAATGCTAGGATAGAAGGGCAGTTGCCATTAAAGGAAAGTAGAAATGTTCCTATGAAACAAGCCTTATCTGAGGGTGCTATGGCGCTTTTTGGGGAAAAATATGGTGATTCCGTTAGAACGGTCCGTTTTGGTAAATCCATTGAATTATGCGGTGGAACGCATGTCAAAAATACAGGAGATATTTGGCACTTTAAGATTCGCTCAGAGAGTGCTGTTGCGGCGGGTATACGTCGAATTGAGGCAATAACAAGCGACGCCGTGAAGGATTTTTATTTTGATAACAACAGAACGCTTTTTGAAATTAAGGATTTACTGGGTAATGCTCAGGATTTAGTGAAATCGGTTTCGACACTACAAGAAGAAAATGCGGATTTGAAGAAACAGGTTGCCTTGTTGTTAAAGGACAAAGCTAAAAATCTAAAGGGAGATTTGCTGAACGAATTGCAAGACATTAATGGAGTTCAGTTTTTGGCTAAAAAAATAGACTTGGACACTGCTGGAATAAAAGACCTTTCTTTTGAAATGGGACAAAATAGAACTAACTTATTCCTATTGTTCGCTACTGAGCAGGATGGTAAAGCGCTGCTGTCTTGTTACATATCCAAAGAATTAGTCACTACCAAAGATTTAAACGCAGGAAAAATTGTTCGTGAACTTGGTAAATATATACAAGGTGGTGGTGGTGGTCAACCGTTCTTTGCCACTGCAGGGGGTAAAAACCCTAGCGGAATTTCGGAGGCATTGGAAAAGGCAAGGGAGTATCTAAGTTAAATTCTGATAGATTTACTGAGATCTGGCCAAACAAAAAATTATGAATCTTCAAACCAAAATCCTTGTACCCCGTGCAAATAATCAAATTGGTTATGATTCCCAATTACTGCTTTTAGGCTCATGTTTCTCCCAAAATATAGGTAATAAGCTAGATTACTTTAAGTTTCGTTCACTCCAGAACCCGTTTGGTATTTTATTTAATCCGAGGGCTATTGAGAACTTAGTAGAACGAGCCGTAGAAAAGAAGATATATTCGGAGACCGATTTGTTTTTTCAAAATGAAAGGTGGCATACTTTTGATGCACATTCAGATATGAGTCTAGTCTTAAAAGGTGATTTACTAGCCACTCTTAATTCAAATCTAGTAAGGACCAGGAATCAAATTGAAAAGGCTACCCATATCATAATCACCTTGGGAACCGCGTGGGTTTATCGGCATAAAAAATCCCAAAAGATTGTTGCGAATTGCCACAAAATACCTCAAAAAGAGTTCGATAAATCTATTTTACCCATTTCAGAAACAACGGCTAGTTTAAAAAACATAATCGAAAGGATACAATCCGTAAATACAAATGCGCAAATTGTTTTTACAATTTCACCAGTGCGCCACCTCAAAGATGGTTTTGTTGAAAACCAAATCAGTAAGTCACGTTTAATAACTGCTGTCCACGAAATTATAGGAGTTTCACCTACGGGCGCTAAAGGAATCTATTTTCCTTCTTACGAAGTCATGATGGACGAGCTACGTGATTATCGTTTTTACGCCCAGGATATGATACACCCTAATCAACTTGCAATAGATTATGTCTGGGAAAAGTTCAAAGAGGTATGGGTCTTAGAAGATGCATATAAAACAATGGGAAAGGTAGAAGATATCCAAAAAGGCCTCAGGCACAAACCTTTTCATCCCGAATCTGAGCAACACCAAAAGTTTAAGAAGTCGCTTCAAGCCAAAATTGCGTATATAAATGGGGAATATCCTTTTATGGATTTCAATTAGCTGTCCGTCCTAGCGCAGTCGAGAACTTAAAAATAGTTTATGAAAAGAATCTTAATAGGTGTCATTTTGGTTTTAGTGGGAATTTTGATTTTCCGGTCATGTGCCGATAAAAAGGAGTATAAATCAATCCTTCAGGAAAATTCCATGCTAATTCAGCAAGAGATAGCCAATGTTTCCAAGTTAATCGTTACGGAGGGTCATTTTGCTGAAGTCTATAATTACAAGGATTCTAAAGAGCTTTTTGGTCCGCTACTTACAGCTGATAAAAATGCGTTGGTGGTAGTAAATGCGGCAGTAACCATTGGTTATGATTTGTCTAAAATTGAATTTACGTTAGATGAGGAAAAGCGAATCCTGTACATAGATAAAATTCCCGAACCAGAAATAAACCTAAATCCAGATTTTGAATATTACGATGTTACGGCAGATTATCTGAATCCTTTTGATGCCGGCGACTATAACTCCATCAAAAGAAATGTTAGGGCGTCTTTAATGAAAAAAGTAGAAGCATCAACTTTAAAAACAAATGCTCAAAACCGACTTTTAAGTGAGTTGCATAAATTTTATTTACTAACAAATTCAATGGGCTGGTCTTTGCTGTATGATGATGAAGTGTTAAAAAAAGATTTTTATGAACTTATACCAAATGACTAGATATTAACGTATTCTTCGTTAAAGTATTCAGAGGTAAAAAGTTGACTCGTTCTTTAGATGTATATTTAAGAAAACAAATCTAAAATGGGACATGCCAAACCAAGTAACAACAGAAGGAATTTTTTAAAAACAAGTAGTTTAGTTGGTGCAGGAATGCTTATGCCGTCTATTGCACTAGCCAAAAACACAACTTTTACAAACGGTAATATTCATCAATTTGGGAAAAGAGAAGGCTATACTGACCAAATTAGTATCCTGATTTCAATGATGGACTGGATGCGGGCTACAGTGCTGAGGTCGGTAAATGGAATTACGCAAAAAGAACTTGATTTTTTACTGGACGAAAACTCCAATTCCGTTGGCGCAATGTTAATGCATTTGGCGGCTACAGAACGTTTTTACCAAATTCACACGTTTGATTATAGGGAATGGTGAGATTTTGATAAAAAAGATACCGATATTTGGAATGTGGGCAGTCAGCTGGGGGATAAGGCTAGAAAGGAACTTCAAGGCAAACCCCTTTCATTTTATGTAGACCATTTGAGTAGCGTACGCGAAAACACCGTGGCCATGCTGCAAACAAAAGATGATAGTTGGCTAATGGAAGAGACTAATTTTTTTGGTGACCAACCTACCAACAATTACTGCAAGTGGTTTCATGTAGTTGAGCACGAATCCAACCACAATGGTCAGATAAAGTTTATCAAAAGCAGGGTGGTTTAAGTTATTTACATGGGTTTAACAAGATATAATCCATCATCTATCAAATGCCCTAATTTAGGATTGTCTTGTTTTACTTTTTCGAGGTGCTGTGCTATTTCTTTCGCAAAAATAGTATCACCGTTGGTGACTGCCAGTTCGTATAATTCCACGGATAGTAACCAGTCTTTTGGAAATCTATCCCTAACCTCTGCAAATACCTTATTTCTACAGATAGTTGTGTTTTTCCCTTCCCTAAATTCCCGTATTTGCTTGTAATAGCTTTCCAGTTCACTTTCGTTTTCACTCTTTTCGCAGGCTAATGTTTTGCTTAACTCATGGTCCATAAGGTCAAAACTCTTTAAATCTGCGGGGCCATTAAAGGCAGAAACGATATGTTCACCAATTGCCATATTGTACAGTTCTTTTTTAGATTGAAATAGAACTTTGCTCTTGTACGTCACGGTGCAGTTTTTAAAAGTAATAAGTATTATTTGCCCTTGTAGATTTCTGGTGCCGGTAATTATTTTTCCGTTAACGTTAATTCCGCCCTCAAAATCTAATGATACAAATTCCCCTTCATATATTTTATACGCCTTTAGATCTCTTGGGCTCATATCTTCGATTGCAATATTGATACCTTTTAATCTTCCTACAGGGGAGCCAAAACCTGTATCATGCTGATTGATATCTTGTCCCACTAGCTCTTTCTCCCGAAAAGCCAAAGCAGATTTTCCGCTAGTTTGGAAATAAATGGGATTACCGTCATTGGCAATGACATATTCGAAATTACCCGTTACCTGTAAGCCCGTGCTGAGTTCTATGGTACCCAATTCCTTGGAATCAATTAGTTTTTGAATACCGTTTAAACCTCCAGTTCTTAACGCCATAGTATCTGCAAAATCTTCTAAGACCTGATTTAGAAATGCAAAATCTGGCGTAACAAAAAGCTGCGGTTGTGGTTTTGTAATATCAAACGGTGTATGTGCAGCTTCGATGGAATATGGTATTTTTTTAACCTTATCCGTCATACACCAAACACTTTCCCCGATAGATGATAGTAAGCCTGCACCATAAATTTTAGGATTTTCTAGCGTACCAATCAGACCGTATTCTACACTCCACCAGTGCAAGTTTCGTATCAGCGCCATTTCACTAGGTTCGCCCATGTTATGTTGTAGCTCCTCTACCTGTTTTTCCGTTTTTGCAATATCCTCGGGACTTGTGCCTTTTGCCTCTTTAATGATGGACAAATGCCGTACCGCCTCATATAGTTCAAAGTCTTTGGCGCTAGAAACGGCCTTACAGCCTATTTCACCAAAACGCCGCAGATATTCCGCATACTCAGGATTAGCGATTATAGGCGCATGTCCGGCTCCTTCATGAATAATATCTGGTGCAGGAGTGTATTCAATATGTTTCAATTGACGAATTTCCGATGCAATTACCAGTACATTATAAGCTTGAAATTCCATAAATGCAGCAGGGGGTATAAATCCGTCAACCGCCACGGCCGCCCAACCTAAATCTTTTAGAATCCGGTTCATACCGTACATATTAGGAATATGATTTATGGAAATCCCTGTTTTCTCTAATCCGTCTAAATAGGATTCATGTGCTACTTTCCTAAGGTAGTCCACATTTTTGCGCATTACATAACGCCATACCGCCTGGTTTATGGCCGTATATTCCTCATAATTCTGAGGTTTTATATATTGTTTTAAATGCTTTGGAAGCTTATCTAAGATAGGATTGCTTTCGTATGTTGCGGTTGTCATAGATTTTATTCTTATTAAAAGGGCTTTCCTTATACCAAGGTATCTATTAGGTTTCCTTTTGCATCATAAAATGTTTTGAACGTAAAGGCCTCGGGTGAAGCTCCATTTTTTTCGTACGCATCAAGTTTTGCTTTGGCCGTTTCTAAAGTTGGTAAACTTCCTTCTGGCAACCACCACATTACAAATATGGAAGTACCTCCCATATCAAACCATTTCTTTTTGTTTCGTAAAAAGTAACTATGCACGCTACCATATACAAAATGCTTAAAGGATTCTACATCTTCCCAAAGGCTTATATTTACAGCCATCATTTCATCTTTGAAAGGTGTTTCTATATAGGAGGCCGAGCGCCCTTCCTGATCTTTAAGACGCCATACAAAACCATTACTTTCTTCCGCAAAGCGATTAACCGGTTCCAAAAAATCAACGAATTCTTTCATCAGAGGACTATCTAATGAGGCTTTAAACCGAGCGATATTCGTCTGTGCAAGATGATATTTCATTATAATATATTTCTATTAAATATACTGATTAAAGCCTATTTTTATATATTATTATAATATTTTAGTTATAATTCCTATCAGGATAGATTATAATAGGAATATATAGTAAATAAGAACAAGTATTTTGATGAATTCAGGAAAAAGTATGGAGACTAAATTAGATACGATTGACAGGGAGATTCTTAAAATTTTAGAAAGTGATGCAAAAACGGTTGCAAAATCTATTGCGGAACAACTTAATTTGACCAAGACACCGGTTTACGAACGTATTAAGAGACTTGAGAAAGAAGGTTATATAAAGAACTATGCCGCTATCTTGAATACTGATAAAATAGAGGAAAGTATTACTGTTTTCAGTTTTGTTTCCTTGGACGCCCAAAAAGGAAGTATAATGGATGATTTTTTGGAACGGGTGCAGCAGTTTAATGAAGTCACGGAGTGCTATGTGGTAGGAGGGGAGTTTGATTTTCTATTGAAGCTTACCGTAAAGAATCTGGATGCCTATTACGACTTTGCCAAATCCAAGATAGCTGCATTACCAAATATAGGCGTGGTAAAAAGTGCCTTCGTACTTAACGAGGCAAAAAATAGTCAGCACTTTCCTTTGTTGTAGTAAAATGAAAAGAACCTATACAATGTACAACACCATATAGGTTCCTTTAATAAACACAAACTAAAATTTATTTTGATGCCACCGCATTTGGAGGATATTGCTCCAAAATCTGCGATACAAATTGCTCAATACGTTGTTGTTTTTTATCTATATTTTTGGTGTTGGCCAAAGTACCTTCACCTTTTCCTTGCCAAACTAGCTGTTTGCTTTGCGTATCTATTAAATCGATATACAGGGAACCCTGTGTGCTGGTACTAACTTGGTTTCCGCCGCCCCAGCCCCAGCCAAATCCAGGTCCCCAGCCAAGGCCACCCCAGCCCCAGCCACCAAAACCACCCCAGCCCCAGCCGCCAAGACCACCCCAGCCGCCAAAACCAAAATTGTTATTGTAGATATCTACGCGTTCTTCCTCCTTAGTGAAGATACTTATAAGAATATCCGGGCTTTCAGATTTTACGAACCCTCGTGTTCCCATCTCGCTCTCAATGGCCCTAAGAATACGCTTTTTATCCAAATCGGAAATTTGTGCCTTATCTATACCTGTTTTGTAAAAGGCATACGACTTGTAACCATTAAAATCAGCTTTTTGGTCGTA